>NZ_JAUJRI010000018.1:0-109621 GCF_030504405.1 Burkholderia sp. AU44665
GTTGCGTACCGGCCGGTCGCGGCGCGACCGTGGCGCGCGGCGTAGTCTGCGTGAGCGCGGCGGTGGCCGGCCGCGCGGCGGTCGGACGCGGCCGGACGGGTTCGAATCCCGCCGGAAGCGGAGCGGGCGCCGGGCGCGACACTTGCGCGTTCGCCGCGGCGCGCGCGAGGCTGGCGGTGCTGCCGGTGGTCGGCGGCGGCATCGCGCTGGCCGGGATCGGCGCGGGCGGCGCCGGTGTGCGTTGCGGCGCGGCGGGCTTCAGCCAGCCCGACGGCGCGACGGGCTCCGCGAGCGGGCGCGGCGGCGTCTTGCTGCGCGGCTTCGGTCGCGCCTGCGGATCGGGCTTCCACACGGTCGGGCGCGAATACCGGCCGTTCTGGCGCGGCGCCATCGAGTTCACCGTGTGCGCGGTGGTCGGCTGCACGACGTCGTCGTCGCGATGCAGCGCACTGCGCGGCAGATCGGCGATCCCGCGCGCGTCGTCGTCGCCGCCGTCGCGCGACAGCTTGACGCCGAACGACGTGTCGACCCACGCGGCGAACTGCCGCCAGCCGATGCCGGTCAGCCAGGGCAAGCCGGCGAACAACAGCACGACCATCGCGACCGGCGTGCCGATCGGGCCGAGCACGCGGGCGAAGCCGGCCGAGCACGCATGGCCGAGCGCGTTCGTGTCGGGGCCGGACAGCGGGCTCGTCAGCGTGCAGCTGGCGACGAATACCGCGGCGAAGCCGAGCCACAGGCGAATCGAGCCGCGGCCGGCGAGCCCGCCGCCGCCGGGCAGCATCGCCTGGACGAGACGCCAGAAGAGAAGGAGGAACCAGACGGCGGAGATGCCGAACCAGCCGAAGACAACCGTGTGCATGCTTTGAAACAGGAGTGGGGAGGGGCGCGCGGGGCGCGACCCGCCGAGTTTAACCGGCCGGCGAACAAGACTCTAACGCGGCGTGATTCCGATTCACGCCGCGCGACGCACGTGGGTGGCACATGCGCGTGGCGCGCCACGCGAAGGCGGTCGGTCGGCCTTCGCGCGCGCCGGGCGTCAGGGGCTCCGGTGCGTGAACGTCAGCGTCGCGCCGGCCTCGGTCACGATCTGCAATTGCTGCGGCGCGCGCATCTGCACGCCGGTCTTCGCGATGTGGGCGAGCGCGTCGAGGTACGCGGCTTCGAGCTGGCCGCCGAGCGTGTTCGGGCAGGCCATTCGCGTGCCGGCGAGCGGGCCGAAGCTCAGCACGCCATTCTTGATCGCATAGGTGCCCATGTAGCGGTTGCAGCCCGAGAACCCGCTTGCGCGCCGGATGCCCGAATCGGTCGACAGCGCGAGCTTGATCGGCTCGCCGTTGTCGCCGTGCGGGATCGCGCGTTGCGTGCCGTCGGCGTTCACCCAGCGGGTGAGCTCCCAGCTCGTGTCGTCGAGCAACTGGACGGCGGCGGGGTTGTACGGGTCGGGCGCGGGGGCGGCGGAATCGGGATGGGTCGGCATCGCGCAGGCGGCGAGAAGCGTGGCAAGCGTCAGCGCGCAAAGCGGCGCGCGCAACGGACGAAACAGGCCGGTGCGTGCGCGTGCGGCCGCGGACAGGTGGGACATGAGCCTCGTTCCTCTTCGGATTCTGATCAAGGCGTAAGAGTAACGCACCCGCCCCGCGGCAGGCGAGCCGACACTTCGCGCGTGAAAACGTTCGCGGGCCGCCCACCGGCCTCGCACGACGACGCGCCGGCGCGGCCAAACCGCCCGAACCGGCCCGGATGCCCGTGTTAACATCGAAGCCGTTTTCGTCCTCCAACAGAACCAGCGGGAAATCACATGCAGATCGGTCAGCGGCTCGGTACGCCGCTTTCACCCTCGGCCACGCGCGTCATGCTGCTCGGCGCGGGCGAACTCGGCAAGGAAGTCATCATCGCGTTGCAGCGTCTCGGCGTCGAAGTCGTCGCGGTCGATCGCTATCGGGACGCACCGGGCCACCAGGTCGCGCATCGCGCGCACGTGATCGACATGACGGACCCGGCCGCGCTGCGGGCCGTCGTCGAGGCCGAGCGTCCGCACCTGATCGTCCCCGAGATCGAGGCGATCGCCACCGACGCGCTCGCGGCGATCGAGGCGGCCGGTCTCGCCGAGGTGATCCCGACCGCGCGCGCGACGCAGCTCACGATGAATCGCGAAGGGATCCGCCGGCTCGCGGCCGAGGAACTCGGCCTGCCGACCTCCCCGTATGCGTTCGCGGATTCGTTCGAAGCGTTCAGCGCGGCCGTCGCGAAGATCGGCATGCCGTGTGTCGTGAAGCCCGTGATGTCGTCGTCGGGCAAGGGGCAGTCGGTCGTGAAGACCGAGGCCGACGTGAAGCCGGCGTGGGACTACGCGATGGCCGGCGGGCGTGTGAACCACGGCCGCGTGATCGTCGAGGGCTTCGTCGATTTCGACTACGAGATCACGCAGCTGACCGTGCGCGCGATCGACCCCGCGACGCTCGACACGCGTACCTATTTCTGCGAGCCGGTCGGCCACGTCCAGGTGGCGGGCGACTATGTCGAATCGTGGCAGCCGCAGCCGATGAGCGCGGCGGCGCTCGAGAAGTCGCGCGAGATCGCGCACAAGGTGACCGAGGCGCTCGGCGGGCGTGGGCTGTTCGGCGTCGAGCTGTTCGTGCGCGGCGACGACGTCTGGTTCTCCGAGGTGAGCCCGCGGCCGCACGATACGGGCCTCGTCACGCTGGCATCGCAGCGCCAGTCGGAATTCGAGCTGCACGCGCGGGCGATTCTCGGGCTGCCGGTCGATCCGGCGCTCGGCACGCCGGCTGCGTCGGCGGTGATCTACGGCGGGCTCGACGAGCGCGGGATCGCGTTCGAAGGCGTGCGCGACGCGCTCGCGGTGCCGGGCGCGGACCTGCGCCTGTTCGGCAAGCCGGAAAGTTTCGCGAAGCGGCGCATGGGTGTCGCGCTGGCGACCGGCGCGACCGTCGACGAAGCCCGTGAACGCGCGAAGCGCGCTGCCGCGGCCGTGCGGCCCGTGTCGGCGCGCTGACGGAACGAGGAGCGGACGATGGCGTCGAGGTGGTTGCGTATCGGAAAGCTGGGCGCCGCGCTGGCGCTTGTCGCGAGTCTCGCCGGCTGCGGCCTGGCGGCCGCCCCGTGCCGCGTGGCGTCGGCGGGCCTCAAGATCGTGCCGCTCGTCGGCCATGTCGCCGCGGCGCCGACCGATGCGTGCGCGGATGTGATCGATCCCTGATTTCGGCCGCCGACGTGCCTTCCCGTCAACCGTATGGACAATCCCCCCGCGCGCCGCGATGGCGCGTTTCCACCGTCTCGTGAGAGGACCTGCATGATTCGCTACACCCTCGCCGCGCTTGCGCTTGCCGGCGGTGCCGTTTCCGTCGCGCATGCCGCGCGATTGACCATCGAAGAGATCGACGCCGACACACGCCAGCAGGTCGTCTACCAGTGCGCGAACCAGAAGCAGCCGGTGCGCGTGTCGTACTGGCTCGCGGGCAACGGCCAGAGCTTCGCGCTCGTGCCGGTCGACGGCAAGCGGTTGCTGTTCGTCGACACGGTGTCGGCGTCGGGCGCGCGCTACCAGGCCGGCCGCTATACGTGGTGGACGAAGGGCAAGGAAGCGACGCTGCGCGACGAGATCGCCGACCCGAAGTCGCCGCCGCTGCTGGGCGACTGCGTGCAGGTCGAGAAGAAAAAGAAGCAGGGCTGAGCGGCGGGCGCGGTCGCGGCACGCATTCGCGTATTCGCGCGTCGTGACGGCTGTCAGGCTGAAGGCCCGGTACGCGGATGGGCGGCGGACCGACTGGTACGAGGCTTCGGCATCGAACCCCCATTCTTGTTTACTGCCCGATACGGATAACCCGTACGGGCGTGGGCAGTCCCGCCGCGCGAACCGCCGCCGTGGCCGTTCGCGGCGTTGTCGCGGACAGATTCCCGCACGGTGCTACAATACGGCCCTTTCCGCCGGCATTCGCGCCGAACGGAGTCCGCACGGCCTGGCGTCCAGCGTTCGCATTGAACCGGTCCCAAGCGCCAGAGCGGCGCCGCGCGGCGCGCCGCGGCTCCGTCTATTTCCGAATTGTGATGAGCGCAGGCCCGGCCGGCCTGACGCACGATGTCCCCGCCGCGCCTTTTGAGCGAAACGCCACCATGTCCGATTCTGTCGCCAAGCCCGTCGACGCAACCTTCGATCAATTCGGCCTTGCCGCCGATATCCTGAAAGCCATTGCGGAGCAGGGTTATACGACGCCGACGCCGATCCAGGCGCAGGCCATTCCGGTCGTGCTCGCCGGCCGCGACGTCATGGGCGCCGCGCAAACGGGCACCGGCAAGACCGCGAGCTTCTCGCTGCCGATCATCCAGCGCCTGCTGCCGCAGGCCAACACGAGCGCGTCGCCGGCGCGCCACCCCGTGCGTGCGCTGATCCTCACGCCGACCCGCGAACTCGCCGACCAGGTCGCCGCGAACGTGCACGCGTATGCGAAGCACACGCCGCTGCGCAGCGCGGTGGTGTTCGGCGGCGTCGACATGAACCCGCAATCGGCCGAACTGCGTCGCGGCGTCGAGATCCTGATCGCGACGCCGGGCCGCCTGCTCGATCACGTGCAGCAGAAGACGGCGAACCTCGGCCAGGTGCAGATCCTCGTGCTCGACGAAGCCGACCGGATGCTCGACATGGGCTTCCTGCCCGATCTGCAGCGCATCCTGAACCTGCTGCCGAAGGAGCGTCAGACGCTGCTGTTCTCGGCCACCTTCTCGGGCGAAATCAAGAAGCTCGCGTCGACCTACCTGCGCAATCCGCAGACGATCGAGGTCGCGCGCAGCAACTCGACGAACGCGAACGTCACGCAGATCGTCTACGACGTCGCCGAAGGCGACAAGCAGGCGGCCGTCGTGCAGTTGCTGCGCGATCGCGGGCTCAAGCAGGTGATCGTGTTCTGCAACAGCAAGATCGGCGCGAGCCGCCTCGCGCGCAATCTCGAGCGCGACGGCGTGGTCGCGTCGGCGATTCACGGCGACAAGACGCAGATCGAGCGGATGCAGGCGCTGGACGCGTTCAAGCGCGGCGAGATCGAGGCGCTGGTCGCGACCGACGTGGCCGCGCGCGGCCTCGACATCGCCGAGCTGCCGGCCGTGATCAACTTCGACCTGCCGTTCAGCGCGGAAGACTACGTGCACCGGATTGGCCGTACCGGCCGCGCGGGTGCGACGGGCGACGCGCTGTCGCTGTGCAGCCCGAACGAGCGCAAGCAGCTCGCCGACATCGAGAAGCTGATCAAGCGTCCGCTCGAAGTGCAGACGCTCAAGCTCGACAAGCCGGCGCGCCATCGTCACGACGAACGTGGCGGCGAGCGCGGTGGTGAACGCAACAGCGAGCGCGGTGGCGAGCGGGGCGGCCGGCGCGATCGCGACGAGCATCGCGGTGCATCGGCTCGCCGGTCGGGCAGCGCCGAGCGCGGCGGCCATCATCGCCGCCACGAAGCGCCGGTCGACGACTTCTTCCTGAAGCCGTACGAGCCGCAGGCGTCGGCGAAGCAGCCCGACGACGCGCAGCCCGCGCAGCAGCCTGAGAAGAAAGGGCCGAAGCGGCAGGTCGCCGCGCTGCTCGGCGGGTTCGGGATGCCGCGCAAGCCGTCGGCGTAAGCCGGGCGGAGCGGCGGGGGCGGCGCGTGAGCGCTGCCGGCAAGCGGGCACATGCGACGAGCATGTGCCCGTTTTTCATTGGGTGACGCGATCGGGGCGGGGTGGCGTGCGAGGCGGGGCTATTGCTTGCCGCGCGGGGCGGATCTTTTGATGCCGTGTCGTCGGCAGGCGTGACGGTCATGCTTGCGTCACGTCGTCACGCGATCGGATTAGAGGCCGACGGACGCACGAGCGTAGTCGGGCAGGCGCCGGTGTCCCGCAGGCGACTCAACCCGCGCGCAGGCCGAAGCGACGCGCCCACGCATCGGTCGCGGCCGCGTAGAAGGACGCCAACGTATTGCCCGATCGGTCGCCATCGGTGGTCAGACCGAGACCGAGATGCGCGGCCGCGGCCCGCAGCGCCGGGAGCGGATCGTTGCGTTCGAGCGCCGTCGCGCCCGTCTGCTTGCTGAGCTTTTCGCCGTTCGCATCGACCACGACGGGCACGTGCAGATACGCGGGAGTCGGCACGCCGAGGCAGCGCTGCAGGTAGATCTGGCGCGCGGTCGAATCGAGCAGGTCGGCGCCGCGCACGACATGCGTGATGCCGGCATCGGCATCGTCGACGACGACCGCGAGTTGATACGCCCATTGGCCGTCCGCGCGTTTGAGCACGAAATCGCCGACTTCGGTCGCGAGGTTCTGCGCTTGCGTGTGCTGCCAGCGATCGTCGAACGTGACGAGCGCGTCGCTGCCGTCCGGCACGCGCAGCCGCCATGCGCGCGCGGGCTTGCCGTGCAGGCCGGTGCGGCAGGTGCCCGGATAGGCGAGCGTCGTGTGGCGTTCGTGGGCCGCGCGCAGCGAATCGGCGATTTCCTTGCGCGTGCAGCCGCACGGATAGACGAGCCCCGCCGCGACGAGCCGCTCGAGCGCGGCCGTGTAGGCCGCATCGCGCGTGCTCTGCCAGACGGGCGGCGCGTCGGGCGTCATGCCGAAATGGGCGAGCGTCGCGAGGATGTCGTCGGCCGCGCCGGGCACCGTGCGCGGGCCGTCGAGATCCTCGATGCGCACGAGCCACGTGCCGCCGTGCGCGCGCGCGTCGAGCCAGCTCGCGAGCGCGCCGACCAGCGAGCCGAAGTGCAGCGGGCCGGTGGGCGACGGCGCGAAGCGGCCGCGATAGCCGTGATTCATCGGCGGGGCGCGACGAGACGTGGCGAGGCGAGGCGCGCCGTTACGCGGCGCTGGCTGCCTGCACGCAGGCCGGGCACGACTTGCCCGGCACGTAGCTCGGCGACTGTTGCGCTTGCGGCGTGACGACCGCGCGGCACGCGAAGCACGTGACGTTCGCGGTGGGCTGGAGCTGCGGATTCAGCGCGGTGCGGTAGTCGAACACGAAGCAGTCGCCGTGATAGTGCGCGCCGCCGACTTCCTCGAAGTACTTCAGGATCCCGCCTTCGAGCTGGTACACGTTCTCGATGCCGATTTCCTTCATGTGGATCGCGGCTTTCTCGCAGCGGATGCCGCCGGTGCAGAACGACACGACCGTCTTGCCTTCGAGGTCGGCGCGGTGCGCGTCGATCACTTCCGGGAATTCGCTGAACTTGTCGATCCGGTAGTCGAGCGCGTTGTCGAACGTGCCGACGTCGACTTCGAACGCGTTGCGGGTGTCGAGCATCACGACCGGGCGGCCCGTGTCGTCGTGGCCGCGGTCGAGCCACGCCTTGAGCGTGCGCGCGTCGACGAACGGCGCGCGGCCGAGTTCCGGCTTGATCGCGGGCTTCTTCATCGTGATGATCTCGCGCTTCAGGCGCACGAGCATGCGGCGAAACGGCTGCGAGTCGGACAGGCTTTCCTTGAACTGCAGCGTCGCGAACTTGCCTTCGAACAGCGGATCGTGGCGGATGTATGCGATGAATGCGTCGGTGGCTTCGCGCGTGCCGGCGATGAACAGGTTGATGCCTTCCGGCGCGAGCAGGATCGTGCCGCGCAGGCCCAGTTCGTTGCAGCGCGCGGTGACGAGCGGGCGCCATTGCTCGTTCGCGTCGAGCGATACGAAGTGGTAGGCGGCGAGGTTGACGATGGTCATGATGGTCCGACGGGAAAACGGCCGCACGCGGCCCGCAAAAAAGGGTGCGAAGCCGGGGCGTTGATTCGAAAAACCGTATTATCCCGCAAACGACGCCGGCATCGGTATCTGGCCGAACGGCCAGCCGCGCGACGCGTCGCCGCGTGCATCGGCCGAACGGCCAACGCGGGCATTTTTTGGGCAGCCCACGCGGCGGGGCGGCTACAATAGCGCCCATGTCAGATCCTCGCTTCGTCCATCTTCGCGTTCACTCCGAATTCTCGATTGCCGACGGCATCGTGCGCATTGACGACATCGTCAAGGCGGCGGCCGCGGACGGCCAGGGCGCGCTCGCCCTCACCGATCTCGGCAATGCATTCGGCCTCGTCCGTTTCTACCAGGAAGCCCGCGGCAAGGGCATCAAGCCGATCGCCGGTTGCGACGTCTGGATCGCCAATCCGGACGACCGCGACAAGCCGTCGCGGCTGCTGCTGCTGGTCAAGGACAAGGTCGGTTACCTGAATCTCTGCGAGCTGCTGTCGAAGGCGTGGCTCACGAACCAGTACCGCGGCCGCGCGGAGCTCGACGCGAGCTGGCTCGACGGCGAGCTCGCGCAGGGGCTGCTCGCGCTGTCGGGCGCGCAGCAGGGCGATATCGGGCTCGCGCTGGCCGCCGGCAACGAAGAAGCCGCGCGCCGTCACGCCGCGCGCTGGGCGAGCGTATTCCCGGGCGCTTTCTACATCGAGCTGCAGCGTTACGGCCAGCCGGGCGCCGAGGCGTACATCCAGCAGGCCGCGACGCTCGCCGCGTCGCTGAAGCTGCCGGTCGTCGCGACGCACCCGACGCAGTTCATGACCGACGACGATTTCACCGCGCACGAGGCGCGCGTGTGCATCTCGGAAGGCGACATCCTCGCGAACCCGCGGCGGCAGAAGCGTTTCACGACCGACCAGTATTTCCGCACGCAGGACGACATGGTCGGGCTGTTCGCCGACCTGCCGTCGGCGATCGCGAACACGGTCGAGATCGCGAAGCGCTGCAACCTGAAGCTCGAGCTCGGCAAGCCGAAACTGCCGCTGTTCCCGACGCCGGACGGCATGTCGCTCGACGACTACCTGGTCCAGCTGTCGAAGGAAGGGCTCGAGACCCGCCTCGCGCAGTTGTATCCGGTCGAAGCCGAGCGCGACGCGCAGCGCGACACGTACTACAAGCGCCTCGAATTCGAGTGCGGGACCATCACGAAGATGGGCTTCCCCGGCTACTTCCTGATCGTTGCGGACTTCATCAACTGGGCGAAGAACAACGGCGTGCCGGTCGGGCCGGGCCGCGGCTCGGGCGCCGGCTCGCTGGTCGCGTACGCGCTCGGCATCACCGACCTCGATCCGCTGCGCTACAACCTGCTGTTCGAGCGCTTCCTGAACCCCGAGCGCGTGTCGATGCCCGACTTCGACATCGACTTCTGCCAGCACGGCCGCGATCGCGTGATCCAGTACGTGAAGGAGAAATACGGCGCGGACGCCGTGTCGCAGATCGCCACGTTCGGCACGATGGCCGCGAAGGCGGCCGTGCGCGACATCGGCCGCGTGCTCGACCTCGGCTACATGTTCACCGACGGCGTCGCGAAGCTGATTCCGTTCAAGCCCGGCAAGCACGTGACGATTGCCGACGCGATGAAGGAAGAGCCGCAACTGCAGGAGCGCTACGACCACGAGGACGAAGTCCATCAGTTGCTCGATCTCGCGCAGCGCGTCGAGGGCCTCACGCGTAACGTCGGGATGCACGCGGGCGGCGTGCTGATCGCGCCCGGCAAGCTGACCGATTTCTGCCCGCTGTACACGCAGGGCGACGACGGCGGCGTGGTCAGCCAGTACGACAAGGACGACGTCGAAGCCGTCGGCCTCGTGAAGTTCGACTTTCTGGGGCTCACGACGCTGACGATCCTCGACTGGGCCGAGCGCTACATCCGCCGCCTCGATCCGTCGAAGGCCGACTGGTCGCTCGCGCAGGTGCCGCTCGACGATCCAGCCTCGTTCCAGATCCTGAAGAAGGCCAACACGGTCGCGGTGTTCCAGCTGGAAAGCCGCGGGATGCAGGGCATGCTGAAGGATGCGCAGCCCGACCGCTTCGAGGACATCATCGCGCTCGTGTCGTTGTACCGTCCGGGCCCGATGGACCTGATCCCGAGCTTCTGCGCACGGAAGCACGGGCGCGAGAAGGTCGACTATCCGGATCCGCGCGTCGAACCCGTCCTGAAAGAGACCTACGGCATCATGGTCTATCAGGAGCAGGTGATGCAGATGGCGCAGATCATCGGCGGCTACTCGCTCGGCGGCGCCGACTTGCTGCGTCGCGCGATGGGCAAGAAGAAGCCCGAGGAGATGGCCAAGCATCGCGAGATCTTCGCCGAGGGTGCGGCGAAGAACGGCCTCACGCGCGAGAAGTCCGACGAGATCTTCGACTTGATGGAGAAGTTCGCGGGCTACGGCTTCAACAAGTCGCACGCGGCCGCGTATGCGCTGCTCGCGTATTACACCGCGTGGCTGAAGGCGCACCATCCGGCCGAATTCATGGCGGCCAACATGACGCTCGCGATGGACGACACCGACAAGGTGAAGATCCTGTTCGACGATTGCGTGTTGAACAACCTCGTCGTGCTGCCGCCGGACATCAACGCATCGCATTACCGGTTCGAGCCGGTCGCGGAAGCCGACGGCAAGCGTTCGCGCACGATCCGCTACGGCCTCGGCGCGGTGAAGGGCAGCGGCCAGAACGCGATCGAGGAAATCCTGCGGGCCCGCGAGGAAAAGGCGTTTACCGACCTGTTCGACTTCTGCGAACGGATCGACCGGCGCGTCGTCAACCGCCGCACGGTCGAGGCGCTGATCCGCGCCGGCGCGTTCGATTCGCTGAACCCGAACCGAGCGCAATTGATCGCGTCGGTGCCGCTCGCGATGGAAGCGGCCGACCAGGCCGAGGCGAACGCGATGCAGGCCGGCCTGTTCGACATGGGCGCCGAGTCGCCGCATGCGCACGCGCTCGTCGACGAACCCGCGTGGGACGACAAGCGCCGTCTGCAGGAAGAAAAGGGTGCGCTCGGTTTCTACCTGTCCGGCCACCTGTTCGACGCGTATCGCGACGAAGTGCGTCGCTTCGTGCGGCAGAAGGTCGGCGACCTGAAGGAAGGCCGCGACAAGCTCGTCGCCGGCATCATCGCGTCGCTGCGCACGCAGATGACGCAGCGCGGCAAGATGCTGATCGCGCTGCTCGACGACGGCTCGGGCCAATGCGAGATCACGATCTTCAACGAACAGTTCGAGGCGAACAAGGCGCTGTTCAAGGAAGACGAGCTGCTGATCGTGCAGGGGCAGGCGCGCAACGACGCGTTCACCGGCGGCATTCGCTTCACGGCCGATACCGTGATGGATCTCGAACGCGCGCGCAGCCGCTATGCGCAGGCCGTGCGGCTGACGATGAACGGCAACGCCGACGCGCTTGCGCTGCGCCGCGTGCTCGAGCCGCATGTGGCGAAGGACGAGCCGGCTGCCGCGAACGCGGTCGAAGCGCCCGCGCCGCGCGGCGGCGGACGCGATGGCGGTCGCCGCCCGCAGGCGCCGCTGCCGAACGGGCTGGCGGTGCAGATTCACTACAGCAATGCGCGCGCGCAAGGCGAAATGCGTCTGGGCGACGCATGGCGCGTGAAGCCGAGCGACGTGCTGCTGGCGGAGTTGCGAGCGGCGTTCGACGGCAGCGTCGTCGAAATCACGTACTGATCGCGTTCCACTTCGACGGCTGTCGCCTATGCACGGCCCGTCGCATCGCCATCGTGCGGTGCGGCGGGCCGTTTTGACGAGCGCGGGCAGGCGGGTCTTGGGCTGCCCATCCGGACGCTATACAATCCCGCGCTGACCGGATGAACTCGGCGCTTGCGCAGGTTTGCGCGGCGGCGAAGCCGGCAGCATGCGCGCAAACGGGGGCGAATTCACGCGCCGTGCGGCAGTGCGCGACAGGGCCGCTCTGGGCAGGATGCCGGGGCAGGGCTCGTCGCGACGATAAAAACTGATTGTCACCACCACAAGACCATGGCCAATGGGAACCCGATGCAGCGGATCCTTGTGATCCGGATTGATTTTCTGGGCGACATGCTGTGCACGACGGCGTTTCTCCGCGCGCTGAAGGCGCGCTGGCCGGGCGCGGAGCTGCATGTGGTCGCGAACCGCTACAACGCGGCCGCGCTGGCCGGCAACCCGGACGTGCACGCCATCCACACCTACGTGTACAGCCGCCAGTGCGAGCGCAACGACCGTCCCGGACGGATGCGCGCATTCTTCGACCGGCTGCGCCTCGTGCGCCGTCTGCGCCGCTTGCGGTTCGACCTCGTGATCGTGCCGAACGGCGGCATGCACCGCAGCAGCATGCAGTTCGCGCGCCAGCTTCGCGCGAAGGATTGCCGCTGGCACGATGCCGAGACCGAATTCGACGATCGCAAGCCCGAGCATGTCGCGCAGCGGCCGATGTGCCACGAGGCGTTGTCGGGTTTTCGCCTGGTGCCCGAACTCGGCTGCGCCGATCTCGACCGTCTCGAGCTGTCGGTTCATCCCGACCGCGCGCTGCAGGAAGTGTGGCATCGCCTGCTCGGCGCGCGCACGAAGCCGCGCGTCGGGCTGTTCGTGTCGAACAAGGCGGTCGAGCGCCGCTGGCCCGCCGAGCGCTGGCGCGACCTCGGCGAGCGGCTCGCCCCCGTCGCGGATGTCATCGTGTTTCGCGATCCGGCCATCGGCCATGCCGCCGAAGGCGACCTGTGGCGCGACGTGAATGCACGGCATGTCGCGCCGGCGTCGGTCGCCGAGCTGGTGGCGGCCGCGAGCCTGCTCGATGCGATCGTCTCGGCCGACAGCGCGCCCGTCCACCTTGCGTCGGCGCTCGGCGTACCGGTGGCTGCCCTGTTCGAGGACCGTCCCGAGAAATACCTGCGCTGGCATCCGCTCGGTGTGCCGCACGTGGTCCTGCGCGCGGGCCCGACCGTCGATGCGATCGGCGTCGATGCGGTCGAGCGCGCTGTGCGCCACCTGCTGCCGCAGGCGTGCCACCGCGACGAAGCGCCGGCCGGCACGGCGTGCGCGCGGCCGGCCGCGGCGGCGCCTGCGACCGTGACGATCGCTTCGTAGCGCCCGGCGGGCCGTACCAGCCGCACATACTGCGATGCCCGGCTGCGCAGGGACGTATCGCGGCAGCCTGCACGACCGGTGTGCGGCGCCGCGCCGGCTGCTGCAAAATCCTGTACATTGCCAGCCTTGTTCAGCCAGCCAGACGATTGCCGTGGCCCTGTTTTCTTCCGCCCGTCCGCCCAGAACCATCCTCGTCGCCGCGCCTCGCCGTATCGGCGACGTACTGTTGACGACACCGCTCGTACGGTCGCTGAAGGCCCGCTGGCCGGACGCGCAGATCGACATGCTGGTGTTTCGCGGCACCGAGGGCGTGCTTGAGCACAATCCGGACGTGCGGCGCGTGATCGTCGTCGCGCAGCGCGCGGGATTGGGCGAGCGGCTGCGCGACGCGCTGTCGATATGGCGTCGCTACGATCTCGCGTGCGCGGCGCTGAGTTCCGACCGGCCGCGTTTCTATAGCTGGTTCGCCGGCCGCAAGCGGGTCGGTCTCGTCGATCCGGATCGCGTCACGTGGCTCACGCGGATGATGCTGCACGGAATCGCGATCAATCACCACGAATCGGCGCATACGGTCGTCAGTACGCTGGCGCTCGCGCCGGTGATCGGCATCGAGCCGGTGTCCGAGGTCGTCGCGCCCGGCATCGGCGACGATCCCGCGCGGCGCGCGCGTTTCGACGCGTGCCTCGCCGAGTCGCCGGCGATCCGCGCCGGCAAGCCACTGGTCGTGCTGCATCCGTATCCGATGTTCCGTTACAAGCAATGGCGGCTCGACGGTTGGGTCGAAATGATCGGCTGGCTGCGCGAGCAGGGCTTCGCGGTGGCGTTGTCGGGCGGCCCGGCCGACCGCGAGCGCGAATATGCGGAGCAGGTCGCGGCCGAGGCGGGCGGTGACGTGCTGAACCTGGTCGGCCGCCTGACGTTCGGCGAGAGCGCGGAACTCGTGCGGCGCGCGCGGCTCTTCATCGGCCCCGACACCGGCGCGACGCACGTCGCGGCCGCGACGGGCACCGACACGATCGCGCTGTTCGGGCCGTCCGACCCCGTGCGCTGGGGGCCGTGGCCGCAGCACTGGCCGGCGACCGAGAATCCGTGGGCGCTGCGCGGCTCCGGCCGGCATGGGAACGTGTGGCTGTTGCAGGGGGACGGGGATTGCGTGCCGTGCCGGCACGAAGGCTGCGAGCGTCACGTCGACAGCCGCAGCGACTGCCTCGCCCATCTCGGCGCGCAGCGCGTGAAGGCCGCGGCGGCCGAGATGCTCGGGCTGACTCCGCCGGGCCCGGCCGACATCGTCGTCGACACGTCACGGCTGCGCCGCACCGGAACCGACTGAGGCGTGCCTTTTTTCGTTCGCGGAAGGCTGGTTTCGCGAAGCGCCACGCGGCTCGGCCGCATCGATGGCGGATATCCGCTGCCGCCGGCGCTGGTCGGCAGGGCAGCGGAACGTATGCCGGCGTGCGTTACACGCTGCGTCGGATCGCCGACGTTTCGCGCGGCAGCGCTTCGCTGCGTTCGCCGCAGCCGAGCAGAATGCCGGCCAGCAGCACGATCAGGTGCCCTTCGGCGAAATCCAGCAGCAGCGAATTCGCGAGACTGCCGATCGCGAAGATCGCGAGCCACGCGAGCAGCAGGTGCCGCGAGCGCGGATCGAGCGCACGGCTGCCGCGCGCGATCTGCACGATCAGGTTGACGAACAGCAGCAGGCCGAGCGTGCCGAGCTGCACGGCCATCAGCAGATATTCGTTGTGCGGATTCGACGTGAGCTGGCCTTCGGCGGCCGTCTTGCCGGCCGTGAGCTTCTCGAATTCGGATTCGAGGCCGCCCGCGCCGTAGCCGATCACCGGGCGCTGGCGATACAGTTCGAGCCCCTTCTTGTACCACTCGAGGCGCAGCCCGGTCGACGTGGCTGCATCGCTCTGCCGATATTGCTGCACTTCCGTCACGACCTTCGTCAGACGGCCGTTGTGAACCGTGCATGCAGCGACCACGAGCGCGACGCCCGCCAATACGAGCACGCCGGCGGCGAGCCCCGCGCGCAGCGCGGACTGCCGGCGCAGCAACAGCACGAAACGCACCGCGACGACGAGGATCAGCAACAGCGCGATGACCTGCCCGGTGCGCCCCTGCAGCATCACGAACACGTTGACGAGCGCCAATGCCGCGACGAACGCATAGGCGGCGCGCGACAGCGTCGTGCGGGCCGCCAGCGCGAGATCGGCCGCCTGGTAGAAGAGCAGTGCGCCGAACATGCCGGCGGCGATGTGGTTCTTGAACACCCACGCGCGCGAAAGCGGCAACTGGGTCGCATACGCCGGCCCGATCGAGGTCAACCCGAGATAGTTGGTCGTCGACAGCAGCAGGACCACGCACAGCGTGCCGAACCAGCAGCGCCGCACGATCGGCGCCCAGTTCGAATGACGGAACGCGAGCACGGCGAATGGCAGCAGCAGCAGCTTGTCGTACTTCGCGACCCAGTTCCACGCCTTGTTGTGCGGCGCGACCGTATAGGTGACGCTCGCGGCCAGCGCGGCCAGGATCAGCAACGCCGCGAGCGAAGCCGGATCGGTGACGAACGAGCGCAGGTCACGCCAGAATTCGGGGGAGATCACGAGCGCAGCGGCGAACAGCCCGCAGAACACGTTGGTCAGCGCGGTCGAGACGGGCACCATGCACAGCGCGGCGACGGCGAATGCACGGGCGGCGGTCAGGCGCCGCGTGGCGGGAGTGGAAAACGAAAGCATTGGAACCTGTCGTATGGACGAATGCGGCTCGCGGACATCGCGCCCCGCGCCGCGTATCCCGGCGAGCGATCCGGGACGAACGGCGCAGTATACGCGAAGCACGACAGGTTTCTGCGCGGTTTTCGGGGTCCGATCAGCTGAACGCGCGCTTGATTCGCGAGCGCAACAGCGCGCGCTTGAGGCGACCTTCCACGACCGGCGTATCGAGCGCGATCTGCGTGCCGACCGGCTCGCCGCGATGCAGGTAGTAGCGGTCGAACGTCGCCTGGGTCATGCCCCATTTGTTCAGGAACTGGCGACGGCCGTCGTTCTTGACGATCTTGCCGGTGCTCTTTTGCTGGAAGTGGTACACGAGGCTGTCGCCGACGCCGATGAAGATCCGGCAGCCGGCATCCCAGAATTTCATCGAGAAGTCGTTGTCGCTGCTCATGCCCGGCGACAACTCGCTGCTGTAGCCGCCAATGCGGTTCCACCAGTCGCGGTGCACGAGCGTCGGCGGCCACGTCGAGCCGAGCCAGTCCGCGCGCGCGAGCTTCGGCGTCGCGGCGATCAGGGCGGCCGCGTCGAACTGCTCGGCGTCGCGGCCGAAATTGCTGACGACGACGCACGGGTTGCGCGTGTCGACCGGCTCGATCATCGTGCCCGACAGCATGAACAGGTCGGTCGGCATCCGTTCGATGCGGCGCACGAGCGCCGTATCCCAGCCCGGGCAGCAGAACATGTCGTCGTTCATGTAGACGACGTAGTCGCGCGTGGCGCGCGCGGCGGCCAGGTTGACCGCATGGCAGATGCCGATGTTGGCCGGCGACGCGGTGTGCTCGATCCCTTCGTTGCGCACCCAGTCGAGCGTGCCGTCCGAGCCGTCGTTCACGTGCACGATGATCTGGTGGTCGTACGCGGAATGCCGGCGCAGGCTGTCGACGACGAGCTTGAGGTACGGCAGATTGTTCCAGGTCGGGATGATGATGGAGAACATGGCGGTCGGATTCGGTGGTCGTCGTGGCGCGCGGCGCGAGGCGCAGCCGCTCGGGCGGACACGCGCGGTGCGCGCGGCCCGGCATTGTAACGCCGGGCAGGCCGCGCGCCGGGTGCTTGCCTAGCGTGCCGGTTCGTGACCGAGCTTCAGGAAGCGGTAGTACACGGTTTCCGCGTTGAACACGGCGATCATGAAACCGGCGCGGCCATCGAGGAAGCCGCGCCGCAGCACGTAGGTGCGCACGAACGCCCACGCGCCGCGGCCGAGCGCCTTGCCGAAGCCGCCGCGCTGGCCGGCCGCGCGGCGCTGGCGCGCGCCGGCCGTCGAATACGCGTCGAGCTTGCGCACGACCGTTTCGAAATCCTCGTACGAGTAGTGCATCAGCTTGCCGGCCAGGCGCTGTGCGGCGGTATCGAATACGAGGCGCTCGTGCACGAGATCGTCCGAGAACCGAGCGGCGCCGCGCCGGAACAGCCGCGGCACCCAGTCCGGATACCAGCCGCTGTGATGGATCCACTGGCCGCAAAAGCTGGACAGCCGGTCGAGCGCGTAGACCTGCGCGGCCGGCGCGCGGATTGCGTCGCGGATCGACCGCGCGAGTTCCGGCGTGACGATTTCGTCGGTATCGAGCGACAGGATCCAGTCGGTGCCGAGCGCGTCGACCGCACGATTCTTCTGCGGGCCGAAGCCCGGCCAGTCGCGCTCGACGATCACGCGCGCGCCGTGCGCCTGCGCGATCGCGACGGTATCGTCGGTGCTGCCGCCGTCGATCACGACGACGTCGTCGGCGAACGACAGCGCATCGAGGCACTGCGCGAGCCGCGCGGATGCGTTGAGGGCGATGAGGGCGACGCCGAGGGTGGGTTCTGCCATGAAATCGTCGAAAAGGCGGAGAAAACGGTGAGCGGCAGTATACCCGCGCGCCGGCCGGCGGCCGCTTCCGCTACGGCCGTGCCGGCGGGGGCGGTACGGCTATAATGTTGGGCCTTTTTCGGCACCCGCCGGACGGGGCGAATCCCGGGCAGCCACGCTCCGGGCGCCGCGTCGCGGCTCAAGAAGGATTGCCTTGGAAACCCAGAACACTCTTCGCAAACCGATGGACGGCACCGGTACGTCGCCGATCACGGTTCTCAAACGCCTGTGGCCGTACATCCGGCCGCTCATCGGCATCGTGGTGCTCGCGGTGATGACGATGGGCGTCGTCGCGGCTACCGAGGCCGGGATTCCGGCGCTGCTCAAGCCGCTGCTCGACCACGGCTTCGGCGCGCACGGCAGCGACCGCGCGAAATGGTACGTGCCGATCGCGGTGATCGGCCTCGCGCTCGTGCGCGGCGTGTCGCAATACACGTCCAACTACCTGCTCAACTACGTATCGAACCGCATCCTGCTGCAACTGCGGCTCGAGATGTTCCAGCGGATGATCCATACCGGCGCGTCGTTCTTCCAGCGCGAAACCGCGAGCACCGTGATCAACGCGATCGTGTTCGAGGTCAACCAGATCCTGTCGGTGCTGACGGGCGTGATGGTCACGCTCGTGCGCGATTCGCTGACGGTGATCTTCCTGCTCGGCTACCTGTTCTACCTGAACTGGCGGCTCACGCTGATCGTCGCGGTGATCCTGCCGGGCATCGGCTGGCTCGTCAGCAAGATCAATCGCCGGCTGCGTCGCCTGAACCGCGAACACCAGACGCTCACCAACGAACTGTCGTACATCGTCGAGGAGACGGTCGGCGGCTACAAGGTCGTCAAGGTGCACAACGGCGAAGCGTACGAGATGGACCGCTTCACGACGATGAGCAAGCGCCTGCGCGGCTACGCGATGCGCATGACGATCTCGGGCGGCCTCGCGCAGCCGCTCACGCAGTTTCTCGCGTCGATCGCGCTCGCGGTCGTGATCACGATCGCGGTCGTGCAGTCGTCGAACGACCAGACGACGGTCGGCGGGTTCGTCGCGTTCGTCACGTCGATGCTGCTCGTGATCTCGCCGCTCAAGCACCTGATCGACGTCAACCAGCCGCTGCAGCGGGGGATGACGGCCGCCGAGCTGATCTTCGGGCTGATCGACGAGCCGGCCGAGCCGCAGGGCGGCGGGCGGCCGCTGTCGCAGGCGCGCGGCGAGATCGAGTTCCGCGCCGTGTCGTTCGACTACGGCGCGGCCGAGCGGCCGACGCTCGACCGCATCTCGTTCAAGGTCGCGCCGGGCGAAATGATCGCGCTGGCCGGCCCGTCCGGCAGCGGCAAGACGACGCTCGTGAACCTGCTGCCGCGCTTCTTCGACCCGACGGACGGCACGATCCTGGTCGACGGCGTGTCGGTATCCGACTACGACCTCCACGCACTGCGCAGCCAGATGGCGATGGTCAGCCAGGACGTCGTGCTGTTCAACGACACGATCGCCGCGAACGTCGCCTACGGGCAGACGCCCGACCGGGCGCGCGTGCAGGCCGCGCTCGAGGCCGCGAACCTCGCCGACGCGGTCGCCGCGATGCCCGACGGGCTCGACACGCTGGTCGGCGGCAACGGGATGCGGCTGTCCGGCGGCCAGCGCCAGCGGCTCGCGATTGCGCGCGCGATTTACAAGGACGCGCCGATCCTGATCCTCGACGAAGCGACGTCGGCGCTCGATTCCGAGTCGGAGCGCCACGTGCAGGCCGCGCTCGAACGGCTGATGGAAGGTCGTACGACGCTGGTGATCGCGCACCGGCTGTCGACGATCGAGCGCGCGGACCGCATCCTCGTGCTCGAGGCCGGCAAGATCGTCGAAGAGGGCAGCCATGACGAACTGCTGCGCCACGGCGGCCTCTACGCGCACCTGCACCGGATCCAGTACCAGCAGCAGGCGGCGTGACCCAGGGTCATGCGGCCACGCGATGCCGTGTGCTATCTTCATCGGGCAGTCCTGGTCGTTTCTTGTTCGACGTGACACCACGGAGGGAAGGACAATGAAGAGGATGCACGGCATGATGCTGGCCGCACTGATCGCGGCGGGCTGCGCCGCGACGGCGGCGATGGCGCAGGATCACGGTAACCACGGCAATCGCGATGACCGCGGCGGCCCCGGCATGCATCGCGGGCATGGCCCGAAACACGTGCCGCCCGGCCACGCGATGCATCGCGACGACGTACCGCCGCGCTGGGCCGACGGGCCGCGCCGCGACTGGCACAAGGGCGACCGGCTGCCGGACGAATTCCGCGATCGTCAGTACGTGGTCGACGACTGGCGCGGCTACCACCTGAGCGCGCCGCCGCGCGGCTATCACTGGGTCGGCGTCGGCGGCGACTACCTGCTCGTGCAGATCGGCTCGGGCATCGTGCTGCGGGTCGGTCCGTAACCACCCGGCCCGTCACCCGTCGCTGTCACGCAGCGTTCCGTTCGTTCATCCGGCTGCCGGGCGCGTCGCCCGGCGCCGCATCACCTGGCCGCCGCGCGGCCGAACCAGCGCCGCTCGATTCTCGACATCACCCAGCACACGCCGAGCGCGCACACCGTGCCGAGCGTCACTTCGCCGAGCCGGATCAGCGGAACGCCCCACAGCGGGCCGTTGCCCGGGAACAGCAGCACGATCGTCGCGGTCACGCCGCCGAGCCGTGCCGCGCTGCCGATGTTCAGGCACCAGCAGCAGACGATCACGACCGCGACCGTGATCGCGTACGCGACGAGGCGATCGCCGCCCAGCGCCGCACCGGCGAAACCGAGTACGCCGCCGACCATCGCGCCGATGAACTGGTCGCGCGACAGCGACATCGTGTCCGAGTAGTTGTGCTGCGTGACCGCGATCGCGGTGATCGCCGCCCATACGGCCTGCTCGGTATGCATCGCGCGGCCGATCGCATACGCGAGGCACGCGCCGCACACCGCCTGCAGCGCCATCAGTCCGCCTTGCGCGAGCCGCTCGCTGAATGACAGCCCCTTGAACAGATCGAAGATCGACTGCTGGATCTGCTGACGGGCTTCGTTGAGTGTCCTGATCGTATCCATCGTGCGTCGGTCAAGAAGCGGGTAGCGGCGGTGCGCCGCCGTCAATGCGCCTGTTCGGGCGATGCGGCCGCCGGTTCGTCGGCCGTCGCATCGCCGTTCCCGACGCGCGTTTCGGGCATCACGAGCCACACCAGCAGCACCGCGAGCGCGCCGGCGGCCGCGAGCCCGAAGAAGCTGACCGCGTTGCCGAAGTGATCGGCGACGTAGCCGGCCACCGCGGTGCTGAGCGTCGCGCCGATCCCGGCCGCGAGCCCGAACAGCCCGATACACAGGTTGTAGCGGCCCTTGCCGCCCGCGACGTCGGCCGCGATCAGCGGCAGCATCACGCCGAACACGGCCGCGCTGATGCCGTCGAGCATCTGCACCGGCACGAGCAGGTACGGACTGCTGACGCCGGCGAACAGCAGCGCGCGCACCGGCAGCGCGGAGAAGCCGAGCAGCAGGATCGGCCGGCGCCCCCAGCGCTGCGCGGAGCGGCCGACCCATGGCGACAGCATCGCGACGATCGCCTGCGGCACGATGATGCACGCGGCGATCACGAGCTGCACGTTCTCGCCCATCCCGGCCGTGACTTCGCCGGCCGCGAGGTTCAGCATCGCGGCGTTCGACAGATGGAACAGCACGACGCAGGCCGCGAAGATCAGCATCCGGCGATCGCGCAGCAGTTCGAGCAGCGTTTCGCGCTCGCCGGCTTCGTCGACGTCGTCAGGCTTCGACGACTGCGGAATCACCTGGTGCGTCGGCTGGATCATCGCGAGCGCGAACAGCGCGGGCAGCGCCAGCACGGCGGTCAGCCAGAACACCGCGCGGGCGGAGAAGTATTCGCCGGTCAGCCCCATCAGGCCGGCCGCGACCGCGCTGCCGATCGACGCCCAGCGCGCGTTGCGGCCGAGCCGGTCGCCGAGGTCGGCGCGGCCGACGAGCGAGAACGAGATCGCCGCCATCGCCGGCACCAGCATGCAGCTGGCAAAACCGTGGAACACCTCGGCGGCGATCACCGGCACGATCGTCGGGCTCGACGCGAGCAGCACCGCGGACAGGATGATGGCCGCGATCGCCCACGCGGCCGCGCCTTTCTTGTTTTTCAGCGCATCGACGGCGGCGCCGCCCGGCACCTGGCTGACCATCGCGCTGATCGTGCCGATCGACAGCACCATGCCGATCTCGCCCTGCGTCCACTTGTGCGACGCGAGGTAGGACGCGATGAACGGACCGAACCCGGTTTGAACGTTTGCAACGAAAAAGTTGAGCCAGTCGAGGGCCCGGAGACTGCGAACGCTGACGGAATGCTTGATCGTCATCGGGTGGCACTCGCAGACGAAGCCGGCGCCGCCGGGGCAACGGGCGGGAAGACCGCGACGATCGGTTTGTCGGCCGCGTACGGCGGCGACGCCTTGATCTGCGCGTCGTTCAGGTCGAGTTGCGCGCGCAGCGCCTTGTCGCGCGTGACGAAGCGCAGCGCGCCCCAGCTCGCGGCGATCGAACGCCGGTCGGTATTGACGAGCCCGCCGAGGTCGAGCACGACGGCCTGCGGCTGGGCGCCGCGGTCGATCAGCACGTCGACGATCCGGCCGATCTTCGTGCCGTTCGGGCGCTCGACGTCGCTGTCGAGCATCGGCAGGCGCGTCGCCGGCGACGCCGCGGCCGAGCCGGACAGCGGCACGGCCTTCGGCCGCGCGGCCGGCGGCAGGTCGCCCGACGGCACGTCGAGCACGATCGGCTCCTGCTTGCCGCCCGGCGTGAAGCGGAACACGTTCCACGGGAAGATGACCTTGCGGTCGCCGATGCCCATGAAGCCCTGCAGATTGACGATCATCTCGCGCGGCTTGCCGCTCGCGTCGACCACCATGTCGACCGCGCGGCCGACCACCTTGCCGTTGCGGCGCGCGACCTCGCTGTCGAGCAGCGCATGGATCTGGGTACGGTCGAGCGGGCGCGTCGCGACGATCGGCGGGGGCGGAGGCGGCGGCGGGGTCGGCGATTCGGGGCGCTGCACGGGCTTCGGCCGAGCGACCTCGCGGTGCGGCTTCTTCGGCGCTTCCGGCGTCTCCGGTTGCGTCGGCGCGGGCACGGGCGGCATCGTCAGCGGCTCGCCGGCTGTCTCCTCGACCGGCTCGACGAGCGCCTCGCTGATCGGTGCGGGCGGGTTCTGGACCGGCAGCAGTCCGCAGCCGGACAGCAGCGCGGCGGCGGCGAGAATCAGGAAGACCGTCGACGACGGCAACGACTTGCGGGATGCGGGAAACGGGAGTCCGCCGCTCATTGACACTCACTCCATGGGTCGGGGGCGGCCCGAGGGCACGCGGCTGGCGATGGATGGCGGGTGCGGGCGGCGCACCACGCGAGGTGAGAGTTTAACGTGTCTTGCTTTCAGGACCGATTTCGATGGCGGGTTGCAGGCCGGCCGTCGGGAAAAGGAAGGGATCGAAGGCCGGCCGGCGGTCCGGCGGCGGCGCCGGATCGTCGACAACGACGCGGGCGCCGCCGGTGCGTCGGCTCGGCGAGCCGAGCCGACGCCCGCGGACAGGGACTTCAGCGTCGCAACGCCCGCCGCGATCATGACCATTCGGAAAAGCGACGCCAGCGTGGCCGGCCGTCGTGGCGGGACGGCGCGAGCGCCGTCTTAAGCCGGGTGAAACCCCGAAATCAGGCGTCCGGATACCACGCGTCGGTGAATTCGCTGACCTTGACGTCGGTCAGTTCCGGGCGGGCGGCCAGCCATCCGCGCACCAGTTCGCGGTCGGCGTCGGTCGTCGTGCCGCGCGGCGCGCCGGAGATCACGTACGCGCCGATGCCTTCGTCCGCGGACGCGACGGTCAGCAGCCCGTTCGCTTCGACGAAGTCGATGAACGCATCGATCAACTGGCCGCGCTCGAGGTCGGTCATGTCGTTGCGGTAATGCGCGGTGGCGTTGAACGCGAGTTCCTGGAATTCGCCGATGTGGAGTTTCTTGCGCTGGCGGCGGTTGTGGCCTTGGCTCATGGTGTGTGGTGAATGCGAAAAGGGTCAATGAAAGGGCGGCGGCGGGGCCGGCGCTGCATGCGCGAACAGCCCGGACGCCGCATCGGGGCACCGCCCGGCAATGCTGGCGGCGGATGGGCGAAAGGTTACATCAGCACGATGTCGTACTGCTCCTGGCTCAGGTTCGATTCCACTTGCAGCGACACCGGCTTGCCGATGAAATCGATCAGCATCGCCAGATGCTGCGACTCCTCGTCGAGGAACAGGTCGATCACCTGCTGCGCGGCGATCACGCGGAACTCGCGCGGGTTGAACTGCCGCGATTCGCGCAGGATCTCGCGCAGGATGTCGTAGCACACGGTGCGCGACGTCTTCACCTGGCCCTTGCCCTGGCAGGTCGGGCACGGTTCGCACAGCACGTGCGCGAGCGATTCGCGCGTGCGCTTGCGCGTCATCTCGACGAGCCCGAGCTGCGAGAAGCCGTTGACTGTCACGCGGGTGCGGTCGCGCGACAGCGCCTTCTTCAGCTCGGACAGCACCGCGTCGCGATGCTCGGCGTTCTCCATGTCGATGAAGTCGATGATGATGATGCCGCCGAGGTTGCGCAGCCGCAGTTGCCGCGCGATCGTGTGCGCGGCCTCGAGGTTGGTCTTGAAGATCGTGTCGTCGAAGTTGCGCGCGCCGACGTAGCCGCCCGTGTTCACGTCGATCGTCGTCATCGCCTCCGTCTGGTCGATCATCAGGTAACCGCCCGACTTCAGGTCGACGCGGCGCGACAGCGCGCGCTGGATCTCCGTCTCGATGTTGTACAGGTCGAACAGCGGTCGCTCGCCCGTGTAGTGATGCAGCTTCGGGCTCACGGCTGGCGTGAACTCGCCCGCGAATTCCGCCAGACGCGTGTACGTCTCGCGGGAATCGACCTGGATGCGCGTCGTGTCGTCGTTCGCGAAATCGCGCAGCACGCGCTGCGCGAGATCGAGATCCTGGTACAGCAGGCTCGTCGCCGGCAGCCGCTGCGCTTGCGCGACGATCGTCGCCCACGTCTTGCGCAGGTACGTGACGTCGCCGGCCAGCTCCTCGGAGGTCGCATCCTCGGCGATCGTGCGTACGATGTAGCCGCCTTTCTCGTCCGGCGGGATCACGGCCGTCAGGCGCGCGCGCACGGCCTCGCGCTCGGCCTCGCTCTCGATCTTCTGCGAGATCCCGATGTGCGGTTCCTGTGGCAGATACACGAGCGTGCGGCCCGCGATGCTGACTTGCGTCGACAGCCGCGCGCCCTTCGTGCCGATCGGATCCTTGATCACCTGGACCATCAGTGTCTGGCCTTCGAACACGATCTTCTCGATCGGCTGGTGCGGCGCGCCCGACTGCGGCTCGCCGGCGAGGCGCGGATGCCAGATGTCGGCGACGTGCAGGAACGCCGCGCGCTCGAGGCCGATGTCGATGAACGCCGACTGCATGCCGGGCAGCACGCGCACGACCTTGCCCAGATAGATGTTGCCGACCCGCCCGCGCGACAGCGTGCGCTCGACGTGAAGCTCCTGCACCGCGCCTTGCTGGACGAGTGCGACCCGCGTTTCCTGGGGCGTGAGGTTGATCAGGATTTCTTCGTTCATGGTGGGATTCAGAAGGCGAGGCGCGCGGTGCGCAGCAACGCGGCAGTCTCAAAAAGGGGCAGACCCATGATACCCGAATGGGAACCGTCGATTCGCTCGATGAATTCAGCGGCGCGCCCCTGGATCGCATACGCGCCCGCCTTGCCGAACGGCTCGCCGGTTTCGACGTAGCGCGCGAAGGCGTCGCGCGGGGCAGCCGCAAAGCGCACCGACGAGCGCGACAGCGCGGGCTGCAGCAGTTCGCCGTCGGCGCCGATCACGGCAACCGCGGTGAGCACCTCGTGTTCGCGGCCCGCGAGGCGGGTCAGCATCGCGAGCGCATCGTCGGCGTCGGCCGGCTTGCCGAGGATCGCACCGTCGATCGTCACGGTGGTGTCGGCGACGAGCACCGGCGCGGCCGGCCTGCCGCTCGCGACGAGGCGCGCCCGCGCGGCCTCGGCCTTCGCGACGGTGACGCGCCGCACGTAAGCGTCGGCGGCTTCGCCGGGAAGCTCGGCTTCGAGCGCCTCGGCGTCCTCGTCGGGGCGCGGCAGCAGCAGCTCGAAGCGTACGCCGATCTGCTGCAGCAGCTCCTGGCGGCGCGGGCTTTGCGAAGCGAGGTAGAGCGTCTGGAAAAGCGGGGTCGGGAAAAGTGCGGGAGACGTGCTGGACGGCATGGTGTCGTTATCTCGTTGAGCGCGCGCGGCGCGCGTCTCGAGGACGGCACGTCATGCGCGGTGGTAGGGGTGATTCTGCGTGATGCTCCACGCCCGGTAAAGCTGTTCGGCGAGCAGCACGCGCACCATGCCGTGCGGCAGCGTCATGCTCGAGATGCGCAGCAGCACGTCGGCGCGCGCTTTCAGCTCCGGATCGAGCCCGTCGGCGCCGCCGATCACGAACGCGACGTCGCGGCCGTCCTGCTGCCAGCCGGGCAGCGCCTGCGCGAGCTGCATCGTGGTCCAGTCGCGGCCGCGCTCGTCGAGCGCGACGAGCCGCGCGCCCTTCGGCAGCGCGGCCTCGATCTTCTGCCGCTCGGCCGCCATCACGCTGTCGGCGCTGCGGCCGCCCGAGCGCAGTTCAGGCTTGATTTCGCGCAACTCGATGCGCAGCTCGGGCGGCATCCGCTTCGTGTATTCGTCGAAGCCGGATGCGATCCAGCCCGGCATCTTGTGGCCGACCGCGAGGATGAAAAGCTTCATCGGGGAGACGCGCCGCGACTCAGCGGCGGCGGGCGGCCGTCTTGCGCGCCGGGCGGGCGGGCGCTTCTTCCTCTTCCTCGTCGTCTTCGCTCGCCGTCGCGAAGCCGTTGCCCTTGCCGCCGCCGAGCTTCATCCGCACGGGCTTGTCGCCCCAGATTTCCTCGAGGTTGTAGTACTGGCGCAGCGCCGGTTGCAGGATGTGCACGACCGCGTCGCCGCAGTCGACCAGCACCCATTCGCCGGTGTCCTCGCCTTCGGAGCTGACGACGTCGCCGCCGGCTTCCTTGACCTTGTCGCGCACGTTCGACGCGAGGGCCTTGGTCTGGCGGTTGGAAGTGCCCGAGGCGACGACCACGCGGTCGAACAGTTCGGTCAGGTGGCTGGTGTTGAACACCTTGATGTCTTGCGCCTTGACGTCTTCGAGGGCGTCGACGATCACGCGCTGCAGTTTGCGAATATCCATGGGTTCAGGAATGGTAGAGGCGATGTTGAAGAATATAGGCCCATACGGCGGCCGGCACATGTTCGGCCGACGCGTCGGGCATTTGCGCATGGCGTGCGATGCATTCGCGCAGGTGCGCGCGGATGTCGGTCGCGGCGATGTCGAACGAAAGGGTCGTATCGATCAGCAGGCGGCCTGCCGGCGTCGCCTTCAGCACGTCGGCGCCGGCCTGCCGCGCGGCGATTTCCCGCGCGACGTCCGGCGGCGCCGCGCCGAGCTCGAAGCCCGGGCGCGTCGACACGCCGATGTGCGCGTAGTCGAACAGCGTGCGCCAGTCGCGCCACGTATCGAGGCGCACGAGCTGGTCGGCGCCGATCAGCAGCGACAGCGACGCATCCGGGCCGATCCGCTCGCGCCAGCGCGCGAGCGTCTCGACGGTGTAGGTCGGGCCGGTGTGCTCGATCTCGTCGGTGGCGACGGTCACGGTCACGCCCGGCACGGACAGCGTGCCGGCGGCCGCACGCGTCATCGCGAGCCGGTGCTCGGCGGCCGACACGTCGCGTTTCTGGTACGGCTGCCCGGCGGGCAGCAACACGAGTTCGGTCAGGTCGAGCAGTTCGGCGAACCGGCGCGCGAGTGCGAGATGGCCGTCGTGGATCGGGTCGAAGGTGCCGCCCAGCAAGCCGATACGGCGCGGCAGCGGGGCGGGGCGGGTGGTGGTGTCCAGAGAAACGCGTCCTTTCGTTGGGGCAGCGGGGCGGGCGGGTTCAGACCCAGTCGCGCGGCACGAGGAAGTCGCTATACAGGCGCGCTTCCGGCGAGCCCGGCTCGGGCTGCCAGTTGTAGCGCCAGTTCGCGACCGGCGGCATCGACATCAGGATCGACTCGGTCCGGCCGCCGCTTTGCAGCCCGAACAGCGTGCCGCGGTCGAACACGAGGTTGAATTCGACGTAGCGGCCGCGCCGGTAGGCCTGGAAGTCGCGCTCGCGCTCGCCGTACGGCAACTCGGCGCGGCGCTCGACGATCGGCAGATACGCGTGCAGGAACGCATCGCCGACGCTTTGCATCAGGTCAAACGAGCGTTCGAAACCGGGCTCCGAGAAATCGTCGAAGAAGATCCCGCCGATGCCGCGCGTTTCGTTGCGGTGCTTCAGGAAGAAATATTCGTCGCACCATTGCTTGAAGCGCGGGTAGAGCTCGAGGCCGAACGGGTCGAGCGCATCCTTGCAGGTCTGGTGGAAATGCCGCGCATCGTCCTCGAAACCGTAAACCGGTGTCAGATCCATGCCGCCGCCGAACCAGAACACGGGCGCCTCGCCCGGTTTCGTCGCGATCAGCATCCGCACGTTCATGTGCACGGTCGGGCAGTACGGATTGCGCGGGTGCAGCACGAGCGACACGCCGAGCGCCTCGAAGCCGCGGCCCGCGAGCTGCGGGCGCGCCGCGCTCGCCGACGGCGGCAGCGCGTCGCCCGCGACGTCGGAAAAGCCGATTCCCGCGCGTTCGAACACGCGGCCGCCTTCGAGAATCCGCGTGCAGCCGCCGCCGCGCAGGCGTTCGGCCGGCCCGCGCTGCCACGTGTCGGTCGCGAGCGGCGTGCCGTCGAGCGCGCCGAGCGCGTCGGCGATCCGTGTCTGCAGGCCCTGGAGGTACGTGCGCACGCGCGCCACGTCGTAGGTCGAATCGGTCATGTCTGGACTGGCTGCCCCCGCCTGACGCGGGGGCCGTAAAAAAAGCGTCTGCCGGGCATTCTATCGAACCCCGGCAGAGGGGCCGCCGCCGCGAGCGCGCGGGGCGGCGACGGCGACGTCACGCGCTCTTGCGGTTGAGCGCGCGAAAGCCGATGTCGCGGCGGTACTGCATGCCTTCGAAGTTGATCTGGTTGATCGTGTCGTATGCATGCTGCTGCGCTTCGCGCACCGAATCGGCGAGGCCGACCACGCACAGCACGCGTCCGCCGGACGTCACGAGCTTGTCGCCGTCGGCGAGCGTCGTGCCCGCATGGAACGTCACGGCCTGTTCGGTTTCGGCCGGAATGCCGTTGATGCGGTCGCCCTTGCGCGGCGCGTCCGGGTAGCCGTGCGCGGCCAGCACGACGCCCAGCGCGGTGCGGCGATCCCAGTCGAGCTCGACGGTGTCGAGCGTGCCCGCGATCGCCTGCTCGACGACCTTCGAGAAATCGCTCTTCAGGCGCGCCATGATCGGCTGCGTTTCCGGGTCGCCCATCCGGCAGTTGAACTCGAGCGTGCGCGGATTGCCGTCCTTGTCGATCATCAGGCCCGCGTACAGGAAGCCCGTGAAGCGGATGCCGTCCTTCTCCATCCCGCGCACGGTCGGCATGATGATCTCGCGCATCACGCGTGCGTGCATCTGCGGCGTGACGATCGGCGCGGGCGAATACGCGCCCATGCCGCCGGTGTTCGGGCCGCGATCCTCGTCGAGCAGGCGCTTGTGGTCCTGGCTCGAAGCCAGTGCCAGCGCGTGCTTGCCGTCGACCATCACGATGAAGCTGGCTTCCTCGCCATCGAGGAATTCCTCGATCACGACGCGCGCGCCGGCATCGCCGAGCTTGTTGCCCGACAGCATCATGTCGACGGCCGCATGCGCTTCTTCCAGCGTCATCGCGACGACGACGCCCTTGCCGGCCGCGAGGCCGTCGGCCTTCACGACGATCGGCGCGCCCTTCGCGTCGATGTACGCATGGGCGGCGGCCGCGTCGGCGAAGGTTTCGTAGTCGGCGGTCGGGATGCCGTGGCGCTTCATGAACGCCTTCGCGAAATCCTTCGAGCTTTCGAGCTGCGCGGCTTCGCGGGTCGGGCCGAATACCTTCAGGCCGCGTGCGCGGAACAGGTTGACGATGCCGGCCGCGAGCGGCGCTTCCGGCCCGACGAGCGTGAACGCGACGCCTTCGCGTTCCGCGAAATCGGCGAGTTCGTCGAGCGCCGTGATGTCGACGTTCTTCAGACGCTCGTCCTGCGCCGTGCCGCCATTGCCGGGAGCGACGTAGACCATCTGGACGCGCGGCGACTGCGCGAGCTTCCACGCCAGCGCATGTTCGCGGCCGCCGGAACCGACGACGAGTAGTTTCATGGGATTCCCCGCAGACTAGAAAACAGGGCGGCCGGCACGCTCAGGCGCGCCGGCCGCGGAATCGGTCGGGCCGCCGCCGCGACAGGTGCGCGGCGGCCGGCATCTCATTCCTCGACGATGACGGCGTTCGTGTACACGTCCTGCACGTCGTCGAGGTTCTCGAGCGCGTCCAGCAGCTTCTGCATCTTCGCCGCGTCGTCGCCGGTGAATTCGACTTCGTTCTGCGGCTTCATCGTCACTTCGGCGAGTTCGGCCTTGAAGCCCGCGGCTTCGAGCGCGTCCTTCACCGCCGAGAATGCCTGCCAGTCGCACAGCACTTCGATCGAGCCGTCGTCGTTCGTGTTGACGTCGTTCGCGCCGGCTTCGAGCGCGGCTTCCATCAGCGCGTCTTCCGACGTGCCGGGCGCGAACAGGAACTGGCCGACGTGATCGAACATGAACGCGACCGAGCCGTCGGTGCCCATGTTGCCGCCGAACTTCGAGAATGCGTGGCGCACTTCCGCGACCGTGCGCGTGCGGTTGTCGGTCAGCGTGTCGACGATGATCGCCGCGCCGCCGATGCCGTAGCCTTCGTAACGGATCTCTTCGTAGTTCGCGCCGTCCGCGCCGCCGACGCCGCGATCGATCGCGCGCTTGACGTTGTCCTTCGGCATGTTCGCGTCCGCTGCCTTGTCGACCGCGAGACGCAGGCGCGGGTTCGAGTTGACGTCGCCGCCGCCGAGGCGCGCCGCCACCTGGATTTCCTTGATCAGGCGGGTCCAGATCTTGCCGCGCTTCGCGTCGGCCGCTGCCTTCTTATGCTTGATGTTGGCCCATTTCGAATGACCAGCCATACCTTTCTCCGTGCCCGTGCGCGCGGCGCGGGCGATTGTTTCAGTGTGTCGTTGAATCGGCGGCCGTGTCGGCGGGCATGAAGCCGCGGGGCCGCGCGTGTCGAGTGGAGCGTGATTTTATCACGCGGCGACCGCCGGTTCGGGGCCGCCGCGCATGGCCGAACGGCCGGGCGGCCGTCGCGGCGCGCCGGGCCGCGCGGCACGGCGGCGCCGGACGCCTGGTGCGGTCAGTTCTTGGTGCCGAACAGGCGGTCGCCGGCGTCGCCCAGGCCCGGCACGATGTACGCGTGCTCGTTCAGGTGCGAGTCGAGCGACGCGACGAACAGCTTCACGTCGGGGTGCGCGTCCTGGAACACCTGCACGCCCTCGGGCGCGGCGACGAGCGCGACGAACATGATGTTCGCGGCCGGCACGTTGCGGCGCTTGAGCACGTCGACCGCGTGCACGGCCGAATAGCCGGTCGCGACCATCGGGTCGCACAGGATGAAGATGCGGTCTTCCAGGTCCGGCAGGCGCACCAGGTATTCGACCGGGCGATGGTCGTCGGCGCGGTACACGCCGATGTGGCCGACGCGCGCGGACGGCACCAGGTCGAGCAGGCCGTCCGACATCCCGATGCCCGCGCGCAGCACGGGCACGATCGCGAGCTTCTTGCCGGCGATCACCGGTGCGTCGACCGCCACCAGCGGGGTTTCGACCCGCTTGGTCGTGATCGGCAGGTTGCGGGTGATCTCATAGCCCATCAGCAGCGTGATCTCGCGCAGCAGTTCGCGGAACGTGCGCGTGGACGTGTCCTTGTCGCGCATGTGCGTGAGCTTGTGCTGGATCAGCGGGTGATCGGTGATGAAGAGGTTCGGGAAACGGCTGTCCTGTTTCATGACGGGGTGCCTTGACGGCAAAAGGGGATCGGGGGCGGCGGCGGGTGTGGGCCGGCCGTCGCTCATGGCCGCAATTTTACCAAGGCGCGCCGCGCGATCCGGATATTATCGACGTCTCACGACAATCCGCGTGCCGCGCCCGCCCGTTCGCCCGTTTGCCTGCCGGCCGGCGGCAACGGGGAGCCGCGTCGGCACGCGCGCCACCAGGGAAGCGAAGATGGATCTCGGCATCGAAGGAAAGACCGCGCTCGTGTGCGCGGCCAGCAAGGGCCTCGGGCGCGGCTGCGCGGAAGCGCTGGCCGCCGAGGGCGTGAACCTCGTGATCGTCGCGCGCACGCGCGACACGCTGGAGGAAACCGCGGAAGAGATCCGCGCCGGCGCGAACGTGTCGGTCACGGCGGTCGCGTGCGACATCACGACGCCGGACGGCCGCGCGGCCGCGCTCGCCGCGTGCCCGCAGCCGGACATTCTCGTGACGAATGCCGGCGGCCCGCCGCCCGGCGACTTCCGCGATTTCTCCCACGACGACTGGATCCGCGCGCTCGACGCGAACATGCTGACGCCGATCGAGCTGATCCGCGCGACCATCGACGGGATGATCGCGCGCGGCTTCGGCCGGATCGTCAACATCACGAGTTCGGCGGTGAAGGCGCCGATCGACGTGCTGGCGTTGTCGAACGGCGCGCGCTCGGGGCTGACCGGCTTCGTCGCGGGGCTGTCGCGCAAGGTCGCGGGGCAGGGCGTGACGATCAACAACCTGCTGCCGGGGCTGTTCGATACCGACCGGATCGCGACGACGCTCGCCGCGTCGGCGAAGGCGCAGGGCGTGACGGTCGACGAGATGCGCGCGCGCCGCACGAAGGACATCCCGGCCGGGCGCCTCGGCACGCGTGCCGAATTCGGCGCGGCCTGCGCGTTCCTGTGCAGCGTGCACGCGGGCTACATCACCGGGCAGAACTGGCTGCTCGACGGCGGCGCGTATCCGGGCACGTTCTGACCCGCGCTTTTCGATTCACGACGACGACAACCGAACGACGAAGGAACTGGAGATGAGCAAACCCCGTATCGCACTGATCGCGCATGACGCGAAGAAGGACGAGATCGTCGCGCTCGCGGGTCAGTTTCGCGAGACGCTCGCGCAATGCCGGCTGGTCGCGACGGGCACGACGGGCGGCCGCATCGCGGCCGCGCACGGGCTTGAGGTCGAGCGCAAGCTGTCGGGGCCGCTCGGCGGCGACCTGCAGATCGGCGCGGAACTGGCCGACGGCCGCGTCGACCTCGTCGTGTTCCTGCGCGACCCGATGACCGCGCAGCCGCACGACCCCGACATCACCGCGCTGGTGCGCGCGTGCGACGTGCACGACGTGCCGGTCGCGACCAACGTCGCGACCGCGCGGATGCTGCTCGACGATCTGGCGAGGAACATGCAGGACGTGTGCTGACGAGCTGTTCTGGAGTGCTCCGCATTAACGGTCGGGTTCTGTCTGAAAGGGTGCCGTATCCGATCGGCGGTTGTGCCGCGTGCTTCGCTGTCGTGCGAGCCGGTCGGTGCGTTGTCACGCAACGACCGGCTCGGTGCTTCAGCGCGCCGCGCCTGTCGGCACAGCGTGTTGGCGCGATCACGCGACACGCAATCGAGCGGACGAGCGCGCTTGCGCGTTCGTCGAAGCCGTCGCGGGACAGGTCACGGCGCCGGCCAACGCGCGGACCTCGCGCGATAGCGCCTGGACTATGGCGAACTGCTCGTTCCGGCGAACGATAGAAGGGATTCAACTCCTTGAAGCAGTTCGGGCAAGAAGGACTGATCCAGTCCACAATGCCCCGTAATGCACGCGCCGTCGGGAGGAGTTGGCTGAAAGCGCCAGTCGCCCACGATTGCGCCTCGATCAAGTGTTCGCAATGTCAGCTCAAACCCCGGCTCAACGCCTGTTAACTCCGCTCGTTGCCCGGCTTGAAGCTGCATTTGAACAGATCGAATCTGTTGCCGAAATTGTCGCAACTCGTCGGGCATGACACTCCATTGCCCTTCCGCCTGGATACCCGGTACCGTCAATTGGATTCGTACATCGATCCATTCAAGATACGGCCCTCCCGGTTCGTCGCGTCGCGCAGCAACGGGCTCCATCTGAAGTCGAAAGTCATTTGTGTCGATGATCAGCATGGGTTCAACGCTAAAAACGCAACCTTCCGAGACGTGATGAACAATTGCCCACCTAGCCGTTCGTTTCGTTCCGGTGAGAGGCAATGTCCGGTATTTCAGGCGCTGCTAACGGCACGGGTATTTTTGTCGCAAGACGTATGTGACCAGGACTGCCGCATTCGCCTTCAGCGCATCTCTTGGCCGTTTCCCGAGATCGTGGAGCACTTCCGAATCGATTTCCCCCGGTTTGACACGCCCGTTGTCGCACCAGTCCTTGCCTTCGGTCGCATCGGCGACGCCCGCCAGATACCCGGCCATCGCGTGGCGCTCGGCGCCGCCATACGGCGTGTTGTCGAAACGGCTCAGGCCGTCGAGCAAACGGACGCCGTCCGCACGCGGTACCGGGGCCGCGGTTGCGCTGCCGATACTTGCGGACAACGACGCGAAAACAAACACGTTCCGGGCAAGAGCGAGCTTCATGGCGTGGACTGGGCGAATTGGGCAGCAGGCAAATTAGCACGGTCGTCATCTCGTAAACGACCTTGGCGACAACCGGTTTCCCGCCCGATCGACGTCGGCATTCGCCGGTGCGGGAAAAGCGCGTCGACGCCGCGCGGCAGATCCTTTGCGCGCGGGGCGCGAGGCGAGAAATGACCGACCGGCCGGGTCCGGCCATCGCGGCGCGAGCGACGTGACGTCAACGTTACGAAGTGTGCCGAACATCATCGACTGCGCAAGCGGGGGAAACGAACGGCAGCGACCGGTCTCATACCGCGCCGTTTTCCGCACGCGCGGCTCATGCGATCCGTTTTCCGCGAAAACCCTACCGATATGAAGGATTTGCGACGACGCGCTGCACGACCGCGCACGACGCGCGAGAATCGTCCGCCATGACCCGCGTTCACACGCATCGCCGTTGGGACGACGTCGATGCATTCGCCGAACCGGATTTCCAGATTCCAGACAAACGAGGAGCGAAACGATGCCGAAAGCAATCCGATACGACCAGCCGGGCGGCCCGGACGTGATGAAGTGGGTCGACGTCGATGTCGGCGCGCCGAAGGCGGGCGAAGTCCGCATCCGGCAGCACGCGGTCGGGCTCAACTACATCGACGTGTATTTCCGCACGGGCCTGTATCCGCAGCCGTTGCCCGGCGGCCTCGGGATGGAGGCGGCGGGCGAGGTGACGGCCGTCGGCGACGGCGTGACCGCGTTCAAGGCGGGCGACCGCGTCGCCTATGTCGGGCAGCCGCCCGGCGCATACGCGCAAGAACGCGCGATGCCGGCCGAGCGGCTCGTGAAGCTGCCTGACGGAATCAGCTACGACGACGCGGCGTCGGTGATGCTGCAGGGGCTGACCGCCCACTACCTGCTGCGCCGCACGTACCCGGTGAAGGCCGGCGACACGATCCTGATCCACGCGGCGGCCGGCGGCGTCGGCCTGCTCGTGTGCCAGTGGGCGAAGGCGCTCGGCGCGACCGTGATCGGCACGGTCGGCTCCGACGAGAAGGCCGAACTCGCGAAGGCGCACGGTTGCGATCATCCGATCGTCTATACGCGTGAGAACTTCACGCAGCGCGTGAAGGAGATCACGAGCGGCGCGGGCGTACCGGTCGTCTACGATTCGATCGGCAAGGACACCTACGTCGGTTCGCTCGACTGCCTCGCGCCGCTCGGCTACTTCGTCAGCTTCGGCAACGCGTCGGGCCCGCTGCCGCCGATCGACTCGAAGGAGTTCTCGTCGCGCGGCTCGCTGTTCTTCACGCGGCCGACGCTGTTCTCGTACATCGCGAAGCGCGCCGATCTCGAAGCCGCGGCCGCCGAGCTGTTCGACGTGATCCTGTCGGGCAAGGTGAAGACGAGCATCAACCAGCGCTATCCGCTCGCCGAAGTCGGTCGCGCGCATGCCGATCTGGAAGCACGCAAGACCACCGGTTCGACGATCCTCGTTCCCTGATCCGCTCCCGCGTGCCGGCGCCGCGCCGGTACGCGCCTGTCGCGGGCGGCGCCGCCGCGCCGTCCGTCCCGCCTCGATTCGCTCCGGTCCCGCCCCGCGCGTTTACGCGTTTTTTACACCCGCCCCGATAGCTTTGACCCGCCCTTTACGCGCGTTCCCATAAGGTTCTAGTCGTCCGATTTCGACGACGGAGAACATAAAAATGGATGGGGTTTTCATCGGCGCACTGGTGCTCTTCACCGCGCTGATCCTCGGTTTGCTTGCCGGTTGCGACAAGCTCGTGCAATACGGTCGCGGGGGGCGCGCATGACCTGGATGCTTTGGCTGGCGGGCGCCTCGACGGCCCTGCTGTTCGCGTATCTCGTCTTTGCGCTGCTGCGCGCGGAGGACATCGAATGAACGCGAACAACCTGTTGCAGACGCTGCTGTTCATCGTCGTGCTGCTGGCGGCGGCCGTGCCGGTCGCGCGCTACCTGAGCGCCGTGATGGACGGCAGTTCGCGGGTCGTGCGCGTGTTCGCGCCGCTCGAACGCGTGCTGTACCGCATCGCCGGCGTCGATGCGGGCACCGAAATGAACTGGAAGCAGTACACGATCGCGACGATCGCGTTCAACGCGCTCGGCGTGCTGTTTCTTTACGCGCTGCTGCGCCTGCAGGGCTTCCTGCCCGGCAACCCGCAGCAGTTCGGCGCGATGACGCCCGATGGCGCGTTCAACACGGCCGTCAGCTTCGTCGCCAACACGAACTGGCAGGACTACGCGCCCGAGCAGACCGTCAGCTATCTGTCGCAGATGCTCGGCCTGACCGTGCAGAACTTCCTGTCGGCGGCGACCGGCATCGTCGTCGTGATCGCGCTGATCCGCGGCTTCGCGCGCCACACCGCGCAGACGATCGGCAACTTCTGGGTCGACCTCACGCGCGTGACGCTGTACGTGCTCGTGCCGATGGCGGCGCTCGTCGCCGCGCTGCTGATGAGCCAGGGTGTGCTGCAGAACATGAAGGCGTACCAGGACGTGCCGGTGTTGCAGGCGAGCACCTACGCGGCGCCGAAGCTCGACGCGCAGGGCAACCCGGTGAAGGACGACAAGGGCAACCCGGTCACGGTGACGACGCCGCTCACGAAGCAGACGCTCGCGATGGGCCCGGTTGCCTCACAGGAAGCGATCAAGATGCTCGGCACCAACGGCGGCGGCTTCTTCAACGCGAACTCCGCGCACCCGTTCGAGAACCCGACGCCGTTCGCGAACTTTCTGCAGATCTTCTCGATCCTGATCATCCCGGCCGCGCTGTGTCTCGTGTTCGGCCGCATGATCGGCGACCGCCGGCAGGGCGTCGCGGTGCTCGCAGCGATGACGGTCGCGTTCGTCATCGCGATCGGCGTCGAGGTGAGCGCCGAGCAGGCCGGCAACCCGACGCTCGCCGCGCTGCGCGTCGACCAGTCGGCCGGCGCGCTGCAGCCGGGCGGCAACATGGAAGGCAAGGAAACGCGCTTCGGGATCGCGCAGACCGGCATCTTCACGGTCGCGACCACGGCCGCGTCGTGCGGCGCGGTCGACGCGATGCACGATTCACTGACCCCGCTCGGCGGCCTCGTGCCGATGCTGCTGATGCAGCTCGGCGAGGTGGTCTACGGCGGGGTCGGCTCGGGCCTCTACGGGATGCTCGTGTTCGCGCTGCTCGCGGTGTTCGTCGCCGGCCTGATGATCGGCCGCACGCCGGAATACGTCGGCAAGAAGATCGAGTCGTACGAGATGAAGATGGTGTCGATCGTCGTGCTGCTCACGCCGCTGCTCGTGCTGGTCGGCACGTCGATCGCCGTGCTCGCCGACGCGGGCAAGGCCGGCATCGCGAACCCCGGCCCGCACGGCTTCTCGGAAATCCTCTATGCGTTCAGCTCCGCCGCGAACAACAACGGCAGCGCGTTCGCGGGCCTGACGGTCGGCACGCCGTTCTACAACTGGATGACCGCGATCGCGATGTGGTTCGGCCGTTTCGGCACGATCGTGCCGGTGCTGGCGATCGCAGGTTCCCTCGCCGCGAAGAAGCGCATCGCGGTGACGAGCGGCACGCTGCCGACCCACGGCCCGTTGTTCGTCGTGCTGCTGCTCGGCACGGTGATGCTGGTGGGCGCGCTGACGTACGTGCCGGCGCTCGCGCTGGGCCCGGGCGTCGAGCACCTGATGATGTGGCTGGGCGCGTGATCCACCCGTGACGCGCCCGCATGGCGACACACTGAAAAGACTGAAGAGCTTGAAGAGATCGCAATGACTCAACATTCCGCAACACGGTCCATGTTCGATCCGGCGCTGCTGCGCCCGGCGATCGTGGATTCGTTCAAGAAACTCACGCCGCGCACGCAGTTCCGCAACCCGGTGATGTTCTGCGTGTACGTCGGCAGCATTCTCACCACGATCCTGTGGATCGCGGCGCTCGCCGGCCAGGCCGAGGCGCCCGCGGGCTTCATCCTCGCGATCGCGCTGTGGCTGTGGTTCACGGTGCTGTTCGCGAACTTCGCCGAAGCGCTTGCCGAAGGGCGCTCGAAGGCGCAGGCCGCGTCGCTGCGCAGCGCGAAGAGGGACGTGATGGCGAAGAAGCTGAACGAGCCGCATCCGAAGTCGCCGATCCGCATCACGACCGCGTCCGATCTGCGCAAAGGCGACGTCGTGCTGGTCGAGACGGGCGACGTGATCCCGGCCGACGGCGAGGTCGTCGACGGCGTCGCGTCGGTCGACGAGTCGGCGATCACCGGCGAATCCGCGCCGGTGATCCGCGAATCGGGCGGCGACTTTTCGTCGGTGACGGGCGGCACGCGCGTGCTGTCCGACTGGATCGTCGTCAAGGTCACCGCGAACCCCGGCGAGGCGTTCCTCGACCGGATGATCGCGATGGTCGAAGGCGCGAAGCGCAAGAAAACGCCGAACGAGGTCGCGCTGACGATCCTGCTCGTCGCATTGACGATCGTGATGCTGCTCGCGACCGCGACGCTGCTGCCGTTCTCGATGTTCTCGGTCGAAGCGATGAAGGCCGGCCACGTGGTGACGATCACCGCGCTCGTCGCGCTGCTCGTGTGCCTGATCCCGACGACGATCGGCGGCCTGCTGTCCGCGATCGGCGTGGCCGGGATGAGCCGGATGATGCAGGCGAACGTGATCGCGACGTCGGGCCGCGCGGTGGAAGCGGCCGGCGACGTCGACGTGCTGCTGCTCGACAAGACCGGCACGATCACGCTCGGCAACCGTCAGGCGTCCGCGTTCGTGCCGGCGCCGGGCGTGACCGAGGAAGCGCTGGCCGATGCCGCGCAATTGTCGTCGCTCGCCGACGAAACGCCGGAAGGCCGCAGCATCGTCGTGCTCGCGAAGGAGCGCTTCAACATTCGCCAGCGCGACATGGCGCAACTGCACGCGACGTTCCTCGGCTTTTCCGCGCAGACGCGGATGAGCGGCGTCGACCTGCCGGGCCGCGAGATCCGCAAGGGCGCGGCCGACGCGATCCGCCGCTACGTCGAGACGCACGGCAGCCGCTTTCCGGACGAAGTGCGCCGCGCGGTGGACGACGTCGCGCGCCGCGGCAGCACGCCGCTCGTCGTGGCCGACCTGCAGGACGGGGTGGCGCGCGTGCTCGGCGTGATCGAGCTGAAGGACATCGTGAAGGGCGGCATCAAGGAGCGCTTCGCGGAGCTGCGCAAGATGGGCATCAAGACCGTGATGGTGACGGGCGACAACCGGCTGACGGCCGCGGCGATCGCGGCGGAAGCGGGCGTCGACGATTTCCTCGCGGAAGCGACGCCGGAAACCAAGCTCGCGACGATTCGCGAGCATCAGGCGGCCGGGCGTCTCGTCGCGATGACGGGCGACGGCACCAACGACGCGCCGGCGCTCGCGCAGGCCGACGTCGCAGTGGCCATGAACACGGGTACGCAGGCGGCGAAGGAGGCCGGCAACATGGTCGACCTCGACTCGAACCCGACGAAGCTGATCGAGATCGTCGAGATCGGCAAGCAGATGCTGATGACGCGCGGCTCGCTGACGACGTTCTCGATCGCGAACGACATCGCGAAGTACTTCGCGATCATCCCGGCCGCGTTCGTGACGACCTACCCGCAACTGCGCGTGCTCGACATCATGCACCTGACGTCGCCGGCGTCCGCGATCCTGTCCGCGGTGATCTTCAACGCACTGATCATCGTCGCGCTGATTCCGCTCGCGCTGAAGGGCGTGACCTACCGGCCGCTCGGCGCCGCGTCGCTCTTGCGCCGCAACCTGCTGGTCTACGGCCTCGGCGGCGTGCTGCTGCCGTTCCCGTTCATCAAGCTGATCGACATGACGCTCGCCGCGCTCGGCTGGGCCTGAGCCCGCCGCACTTGAAGGAACCATCATGAAATCGTTGATTCGCCCGCTCGTCGTGCTGTTCGTCATCCTGACCGCCGTGACGGGGCTCGCTTACCCGGCCGTGATGACCGTGTTCGGTCAGGCCGTGTTTCCGTCGCAGGCCAACGGCAGCCTGATCGAGCAGAACGGCAAGGTCGTCGGCTCCGCGCTGATCGGCCAGCCGTTCGACGCGCCGAAGTATTTCTGGGGCCGGCTGTCGGCCACCGCGCCGATGCCGTACAACGCGGCCGGCTCCGGCGGCTCGAACCTCGGCCCTCTGAACCCGTCGCTCGCCGATCAGGTGAAGGCGCGCATCGCCGCGCTGCGCGATGCGGGCACCGACCTGTCGAAGCCGGTGCCGGTCGACCTCGTGACGGCGTCGGCGAGCGGCCTCGATCCGGAGATCACGCCGGCCGCCGCCGCGTACCAGGTCGAGCGCGTCGCGAAGGCGCGCAATCTGGCACCGGACGCGGTCGCGCAACTCGTCGCCGCGAACACGACGGGCCGCCAGTTCGGCGTGCTCGGCGAGCCGCGCGTGAACGTGCTGAAGCTGAATCTCGCGCTCGACGCGGCGCAGGCCGCGCACTGATCGGTCGCGCGGGCTGACCGGCATCCGGCGTGGCCTGAACCGTGCCGGATGCGCTTTTCCCGACGGCGCGCGCGCCGTCTTTGCCTTTTGCGGCGATTTGGAACCACAATGCTCGTACCCGCGCGCATCCGGGCGCTCCGCTTTCCTCACGCATGAATCGTCCCGATCCCGACCAACTCCTCGACAAGCTGCAGCGAGACGAAGAAAAGCAGCGGCGCGGCCAGCTCAAGATCTTCTTCGGCGCGTCCGCCGGCGTCGGCAAGACCTACGCGATGCTGCAGGCCGCGCGTCAGCGCGTGCAGGAAGGCGTCGACGTCGTCGTCGGCATCGTCGAGACCCACGGCCGCGCCGAGACGGCCGCGCTGCTCGACGGCCTCGACGTGCTGCCGTCCGCCCGCATCGACTATCGCGGCCGCACGCTCGCCGAATTCGATCTCGACGGCGCGCTCGCGCGGGCGCCGCAACTGATCCTCGTCGACGAACTCGCGCATTCGAACGTGCAGGGCGCGCGGCACCTGAAGCGCTGGCAGGACGTCTACGAGCTGCTCGACGCGGGCATCGACGTATATACGACCGTCAACGTCCAGCACCTCGAAAGCCTGAACGACGTGGTCGGCGCGATCACCGGCATCCGCGTGTGGGAGACCGTGCCCGATCGCGTGTTCGACGCGGCCGACGAAGTCACGCTCGTCGACCTGCCGGCCGAGGAGCTGCTCGAGCGGATGCGCGACGGCAAGGTCTATCTCGCGCAGCAGGCCGAGCGCGCGGTGCGCAACTTCTTCCGCAAGGGCAACCTGATCGCGCTGCGCGAGCTGGCGCTGCGGCGCACGGCCGATCGCGTCGACGCGCAGATGCGCGAGTACCGTGCCGACCGTTCGATCCAGCGCATCTGGCAGGCGCGCGAGCGGCTGCTCGTGTGCGTCGGCCCGGGCGCCGAGGCGCCGACGCTCGTGCGTGCAGCCGCGCGCCTCGCCGCGAGCCTGAAGGCCGACTGGATCGCCGTGTACGTCGAGACGCCGCGCCTGCAGCGGCTGCCCGACGCGCGGCGGCAGCGCACGCTCGACGCGCTGAAGCTCGCGGCCGAGCTCGGCGCGGAGACGGCCACGCTCGCCGGCGCCGACGCGGTCGCCGCGCTGATCGGCTATGCGAAGGTGCGCAACGTGTCGAAGCTCGTCGCGGGCGGCTCGCCGAAGGTCGGGCTCGCGCGCCGCTTCGCGCGGCCGTTCGGCGAGCAACTGGCGGAACGCGCGGGCGACGTCGACCTGATGCTGATTCGCGCGTCCGCGAGCGACGAGGCGCGCGCCGCGCCGCTCGACGCGCGCGCGCGCGACTGGCGCGATGCATTCGCGCAGTTCGGCACGCACCGCTCGCCGCCGCGCCACTACGCGTATGCGGCCGCGATCTGCGCGGCGATCACCGTCGTCGCGAGCGTCGTGTCCGCGCGGCTCGACCTCACGAACCTCGTGATGCTGTACCTGCTCGGCGTGGTGTTCTCGGCCGTCCGGCTCGGGCGCGGCCCGGGCGTGCTGCAGTCGTTCCTGTCGGTGGCCGCGTTCGATTTCTTCTTCGTGCCGCCGCGCATGTCGTTCTCGGTCAGCGACACGCAATACCTGCTGACCTTCTTCGGGATGCTGCTGACGTCGCTCGTGATCAGCCACCTGACGTCGACGCTCACGCGCCAGGCGAGCGTCGCGCAGCGCCGCGAGCGCCGCACCGGCGCGATCTACGCGATGGCGCGCGAGCTCGGCGCGGCGCTGACGACCGAGCAGATCGTCGAGATCGGCAGCCGCCACGTGGGCGAGGTGTTCCGCGCGCGCGTCGCGTTCCTGCTGCCCGACAGCGCCGACCAGGTGCGCCAGAAGATCGAGGAGCCCGATGCGGCCGTCACGCTGACGGGCGCGGAGCTCGACAGCGACGTCGGCCAGTGGGTGTACGACCAGCAGAAGCCGGCCGGGCGCGGCACCGATACCTTGCCGGCGACGGCCGCGCTGTACCTGCCGCTGAAGGCGCCGATGCGCACGCGCGGCGTGCTTGCGGTCGCGTCGCGCGAGCCGCGCGAACTCGAGGTGCCCGAGCAGCAGCGGATGCTCGACGCATTCGCCGCGCAGATCGCGCTCGCGCTGGAGCGCGTGCACTACGTCGAGATCGCGCGCGACGCGCTCGTCAACATGGAATCCGAGCGGCTGCGCAACTCGCTGCTGTCGGCGATCTCGCACGACCTGCGCACGCCGCTCACGACGATCGTCGGCTTCTCGTCGATGCTCGCGAACGGGCGCGCGGCCGCGCAGGCCGGCGACGCCGCGGCGGCCGCGCGCCTCGCGCAGCGCGAGGGCGAGCTCGTCGACGCGATTCACGACGAGGCGCTGCGCATGACGGGCATCGTCACGAACCTGCTCGACATGGCGCGGCTGCAGGCCGGCAGCCTGCAGCTCAAGCGCCAGTGGTCGCTGCTGGAGGAAACCGTCGGCGCCGCGCTTGCCGCCTGCCGGCGCGTGCTCGCGCGCCATCCCGTGCGCGTCGCGCTGCCGGCCGACCTGCCGCTGCTGCAGATGGACGCGGTGCTGATGGAGCGGCTGTTCACCAACCTGTTCGAGAACGCGGCGAAGTACACGCCGCCCGATACGTCGCTCGACATCGGCGCGGAGCGCGTGACCGACGACGGGAGCCCGTTCGTGCGCGTGCACGTCGACGATCACGGCCCGGGCCTTCCGGCCGGCATGGAGGCGCGGATCTTCGACAAGTTCACGCGCGGCGAGAAGGAATCGGCGACGCCGGGCATCGGGCTCGGCCTCGCGATCTGCCGCGCGATCGTCGAGGCGCACGGCGGTAAAATCGGCGCACTCAACCGCACCGCGCCCGACGGCCGCGTGACGGGCGCGCGCTTCTGGTTCACGCTGCCGGTCGACACGCCGCCGGCAGCACCCGCCGTGCCCGACGACGAATCCGACCTGCCGGGCGCATCGCCCCCATCCGAGTCATTGCCCGACCATGAGTGAACCGACCCTGACCGTCGTCCTGATCGAGGACGAAAAGCAGATCCGCCGCTTCGTGCGCGCCGCGCTCGAGGAGGAGGACATCGCGGTGTTCGAAGCCGAGACGGGCAAGCAGGGGTTGATCGACGCGGCGACGCGCAAGCCCGACCTCGTGATCGTCGACCTCGGGCTGCCGGACACCGACGGCCTCGACGTGATCCGCGAGCTGCGCGGCTGGTCCGAGGTGCCGGTGATCGTGCTGTCGGCCCGCACGCAGGAAGAGGAGAAGGTCGCGGCGCTCGATGCGGGCGCCGACGATTACCTGACCAAGCCGTTCGGCGTGTCCGAACTGCGCGCGCGGATTCGCGCGCAACTGCGCCGGCGCAACCAGGGCGGTGCGAACGAGTCGCCGAAGGTGACCTTCGGCGCCGTGAGCGTCGATCTCGCGCTGCGCCAGGTGTGGCGCGACGACGCGATCGTGCACCTGACGCCGCTCGAATACCGGCTGCTCGCGACGCTCGTGCGCCACGCGGGGCGCGTGCTCACGCACCGCCAGCTGCTGCGCGACGTGTGGGGGCCGTCGCACGTCGAGAGCCATCATTACCTGCGCATCTACATGGCGCACCTGCGCCAGAAGCTCGAGGCCGACCCCGCGCAGCCCGAGCACATCGTCACCGAGACGGGCGTCGGCTACCGGCTCGTCGGCGCCGTGTGACGGGCGGTGCGCGGCCGCGCGCCGGCAGGGTTGCGCCGGCGCGACAGTTTCGCGACCGCTGCCGGCCTTGCACACCGGCCGCGAAATCCCCGCTATCCTGACCGCTCCCCGAACGAAAACGAGGAGCGTGCAATGTCCGTCCGTCTGGTCGTCGTCTGTGCGCTGGCGCTGGCCGCGCCCGGCGCGTTCGCCCAGCCGCTGCCGCCCGGGCAGCAGCCGCCCGCGCGGGCGGCGCTGGCCAATCCCGCGTCGGTCAACTGCGAGAAGCTCGGCGGTCGCCATGTGATCCGTAACCTGTCGAGCGGGCAGGTCGGCATGTGCGTGTTCAAGGACGGCCGCGTGTGCGAGGAGTGGGCGCTGTACCGCGACGACCGGTGCGTCGGCGGGGGCGCGCCCAAGCGCGTGGCGAACTGACCGCGCGGCCCGCTGCGCCCCCGCACCGGCCGCCGGCAAGCCTGTAAGCCGCTTGTTATACTCGGCGCCGTCCGGGGACGACCCCGGGTCATTCGCTTCAACGGGGACGGCCCCATCCGATACGGAGTACGTCGAGATGGCGTGGGTATGGTTGTTGATCGCCGGTTTGCTGGAAGTGGCCTGGGCGGCCGGCTTGAAATCGTCGGACGGCTTCACGAAGCTCGGCCCGTCGGTGTTCACGATCGTGACGGCGCTGGCCAGCTTCGGGCTGCTCGCGGTCGCGATGCGCCAGTTGCCGCTCGGCACCGCGTACGCGGTGTGGACGGGCATCGGCGCGGTCGGCGCGTTCGTGTTCGGCATCGTGATGATGGGCGAGGCGCTGACCGTCGCGCGCGTCGCGAGCGCGGCGCTGATCGTCGCGGGGCTGGTCGGCCTGAAGCTGTCGTCGGCCGCCTGACGACGGTATCCCGGGCGCGCGTGCGCCCGGGCGCCGCGCCGCCTCGCGCAATTGCGCCGGTTGCCCGTCCAGCCTGTCTATAATGGAACGTATTCGGGCCTGAATACCGTCGTGCCTGTCGCGGCACGCGGTGCCGGTCGCCACGCGCCGCGCGGCCAGTCTGTCCGACCCGATGCGGTCAATCGGCAAAACGCACGGAAAGTGCAAGGAGAGGGCCATGATCGAAGCCATTTCCCTCGGCGCGGGGCTCGCGTGGGCGAGCGGCCTGCGCCTGTACCTGACGGTGCTGATCGCCGGCGTGCTGGCGCGGCTCGGCTGGCTCCATCTGCCCGACACGCTGGCCGTGCTGATGTCGCCGTGGGTCATCGGCGCCGCTGCCGTGCTCGCCGTGACCGAATTCCTTGCCGACAAGATCCCCGCGTTCGACTCGCTGTGGGATGCCGTGCATACCTTCATTCGCATTCCGGCCGGCGCCGTGCTCGCGGCCGGCGCGCTCGGCCATGCCGATCCGACCATGCTGGCGGTCGCGGGGCTGGCCGGCGGCTCGCTCGCCGGCGCCGCGCACGTCGCGAAGGCCGGCACGCGCGCGCTGATCAACCTGTCTCCCGAACCGATTTCGAACTGGTTCGCGTCGTCGACCGAGGACGGTCTCGTGGTCGGCGGGCTCGCGCTCGCCTTCTTCGTTCCGCTCGCGTTCCTCGTGCTGCTTGCGGCGTTCATCGCGGCGTCGGCGTGGGCGCTGCCGCGCCTGTGGCGCGGCGTGTCGGGCGGCTTCCGCGGGATGGCGAACCACATGGTGTCGCGGCTCAACTCGATCGGAGGGAAACGCGATTGAAGGGGCCGCAACACGCGGCGCAGCCGCCGGCCGGGCCCTCCGGCCATGACGGGCGCGCGCATGGCGGCCGCTTCGGCCTGCGCGACCTGATCCACCAGGCTGCCCGGATGACCGCGCGCGACTGGCGCGCGGGCGAACTGACGCTGGTGGTCCTCGCACTGGTGCTCGCGGTCGCGGCGCTGACGAGCGTCGGCTTTCTCGCCGACCGCCTGCGCCAGGGGCTCGAGCGCGACGCGCGCCAGATGCTCGGCGCCGATTTCGTCGTGCGCGCCGATCGTCCCGTCGATCCGTCGTTCGACCGGCAGGCCCGCGCGCTCGGCCTGCGGACCGCGACGACCGCCATCTTCCCGAGCATGATCGCGTCCGCCGCGGGCGGGCAGGCCGCCGATGCGGCGCCGTCGCGCCTTGCGGCCGTGAAGGCCGTGTCGCCCGGCTATCCGCTGCGCGGCGCGGTCGAGATCCTGCCGCCCGGCGCGGCCGTCGCGCACAAGGCGGCCGCGATTCCCGCGCCCGGCACCGTATGGGCCGATCCGGCGCTGCTCGACGCGCTGCACCTGAAGGCGGGCGATACGGTGCGCGTCGGGCTGCGCACGTTCACGGTCGCCGCGGCGATCACCCGCGAGCTCGATCGCGGCTTTTCGTTCGTCAATTTTTCGCCGCGGCTGATGATGCGCGCGGACGAGCTCGCCGCGACGGGGCTCACGGGCTACGGCAGCCGCGTCACGTACCGGCTGCTGGTCGCCGGCGACGCACCGGCCGTCGCGCGCTTCGAGTCGTATGCGCATGCGCGCGTCGACGGCGGGAAGCTGCGCGGCGTCGGGCTCGAATCGTTGCGGGAAGGGCAGCCGCAGGTGCGGCAGACGCTGGATCGCGCGCGTCATTTCCTGACGCTCGTCGCGTTGCTGACCGCGCTGCTCGCGGCGGTCGCGATCGCGATGGCCGCGCAGCGCTACATGCGGCGCCATCTCGACGGATGCGCGACGATGCGCTGCCTCGGCGTGAGCCGCCGCACGCTCGGCGCGCTGTTCGCGCTCGAATTCGCGGGCGTCGGCATCGTGTCGGGCGCCGCGGGCGCGGTGCTCGGCTATGGCGGGCACTGGGCGTTGCTGGCCGCGCTCGGCAGCCTGATCGACGTCGTGCTGCCGCCGCCGACCTTGTGGCCGGCGCTGATCGGCATGGGCGCGGCGCTCGTGCTGTTGCTCGGTTTCGCGCTGCCGCCGCTCGTGCCGCTCACGCGCGTGCCGCCGGTGCGCGTGCTGCGGCGCGAGTGGGGCGACGCGTCGCGCACCGCGTGGGCCGCGTATGCGGTCGGCGTCGTGCTGTTCGCGGCGCTGCTGATCGTGGCCGCGGGCAACCTGAAGCTCGGCCTGATCGTCGCGGGCGGCTTTGCCGGCGCGCTGGTCGGGTTCGCGCTGATCGCCCGGCTCGTGCTGTTCGCCGCCGCGCGCGCGGTGCGTAACGCGCGCGTGGCCGCGGGCGTCGGCTGGCGTTACGCGCTGGCGTCGCTGCACCGGCGCGGCACGGCCAGCGCGCTGCAGATCACCGCGCTCGCGCTCGGCCTGATGTGCCTGCTGCTGATCGCGATCACGCGCAACGACCTCGTGGCGGGCTGGCGGCAGTCGACGCCGCCCGATGCGCCGAATCAGTTCCTGATCGACATCCAGCCCGACCAGCGCGCCGATGTCGCCGCCTATCTGGCCGCGCACGGCGTGCGCGACGCCGTGCCCGCGCCGATGGTGCGCGGCCGCCTCGTCGCGATCAACGGCAAGCCGGTGAATCCGGACGCGTACCCGTCCGAAGAGGCGCGCCGGCTCGTCGATCGCGAATTCAACCTGTCGTACACGACCGAGTTGCCGTCCGACAACCGGATCGTCGAAGGCGACTGGTTCGGCACCGCGGCCACGCCGCAGATCTCGATCGAAGCCGGCCTCGCGAAGACGCTGAACGTGAAACCGGGCGACACGCTGCGCTTCGACGTGACGGGGCTGACGGTCGACGCACCGATCACGAGCGTGCGCAAGCTCGACTGGGGCTCGTTCCGCGTCAACTTCTTCGTGCTGATGCCGCCGCCGGTGCTGAAGGATTTCCCGGCCGTCTACCTGACGAGCTTCCATCTGCCCGCATCGAATGCCGCGCTGCTCGATCCGTTGATCGCGCGTTACCCGAACCTGACCGCGATCGACGTCGCGCCAATCCTCGCGCAGTTGCAGCGCATGATGCTGCAGGTGGTCGGCGCGGTGCAGTTCCTGTTCGCGTTCACGCTCGCGGCCGGCGTACTGGTGCTGTACACGGCGCTTGCCGGCTCGCGCGACGAGCGCGTGCGCGAGGCCGCGCTGCTGCGCGCGCTCGGCGCGTCGCGCGCGCAGGTCAATGCGGTGCAGCGCGCCGAATTCGTCGTGGTCGGCACGCTGGCCGGCGCACTCGCGTCGGCGGGCGCGATCGCGGTCGGCTGGGTGCTCGCGTCGCGCGTGTTCGACTTCCAGCTCGCCGTCGATCCATGGCTCGTGCCGGCCGGCGTCGCGGCCGGTGTCGTCTGCGCGGCTGCGGCCGGCTGGCTGAGCCTGCATAATGTGTTGCGGCGCCCCGCGCTGCAGTCGCTGCGCGACGCCTGAGCGTCGTCCGCGGCCCCGAAGATTCCGTTTCCCGACTATCCGTATGACCGATGTGAATGACGACGCGCCGTCGCAGCCGACGGCGTTCGAGCTCGTGGGCGGCGAAGCCCGCGTGCGCGAAATGGTGGACCGCTTCTACGACCTGATGGACCTCGAGCCCGAGTTCGCGCAGATTCGCGCGCTGCACCCGCCGTCGCTCGATGGGTCGCGCGACAAGCTGTTCTGGTTCCTGTGCGGCTGGCTCGGCGGCCCCGACCACTACATCGGCCGGTTCGGCCATCCGCGGCTGCGCGCGCGGCACCTGCCGTTCCCGATCGCATCGGTCGAGCGCGACCAGTGGCTGCGCTGCATGGCGTGGGCGATGGAGGACGTCGGGCTGGCGGAGCCGCTGCGCGAGCGGCTCATGCACTCGTTCTACGACACGGCGGACTGGATGCGCAACCGGCCCGGTTGATCGACCGGTACGCCGCTGCCCGCGCGCGGGACGATCTGCGTCTGGGCGCCCGTGCGGCCCGGCGCGACACTGGCCGTTTCCCCCATCGATTCGAGGCTCGCCCGATGACGACACAAGCGCTGTTTCGCGAAGACGCGTACCTCACGCAATGCGGGGCGATCGTCCAGGCCGTCGGCGACGACGGCATCCGGCTCGACCGCACGGTGTTCTATCCGCTCGGCGGCGGCCAGGCCGGCGACGCCGGTACGCTCACGCTGCCCGACGGCAGCACGATCGCGATCGCCGACACGCGCAAGGCGAAGTTCGACGGCGCGACGCCCGACGACGCCGTCCATGTGCCGGCGCCGGGCCAGGCGGCGAGCGTCGCGACGCTCGCTCCCGGCACGCGCGTGGTCGCGCAGATCGACTGGCTGCGCCGCTATCGGCACATGCGCCTGCATACGGCCGCGCATCTGATGTGCGCGGTGCTGCCGTACGCGGTCGACGGCTGCAGCGTGACGGCCGACTATGTGCGGCTCGATTTCGCGACGTCCGAGGCGATCGACCGCGACGACGTCGAGCGGCGCCTCGCGCGCCTCGTCGCCGGTGCGCATCCGGTCACGACCGAATGGATCACCGACGACGAGATGGCCCAACGGCCCGAACTCGTGCGCACGATGAGCGTGAAGCCGCCGATGGGCCTCGGCCGCGTGCGGCTGCTGCGCATCGAAAACGTCGACCTGCAGCCGTGCGGCGGCACGCATGTGCGCAACACGTCCGAAATCGGCGGGCTGCGGGTCGCGAAACTGGAAAAGAAGAGCGCGCGCACACGGCGCCTCGTACTGGAGTTTGCATGACGATCGATACCGGGAAGGCGGGCGCGGCGGCGCTCGATCCGCAGGCACGGGAGATTCTCGATTTCTGGTTCGGCGAGCCGGGCTCGGCCGAATTCGGGCAGAACCGCAAGATCTGGTTCAACGGCGGCGCGGCGTTCGACGACGTGCTGCGCACGCGTTACGGCGCGCTGCTCGACGCCGCGTGCGACGGCGCCTGCGATCACTGGGCCGATTCGCCGTCGGGCGCGCTGGCGTTGATCGTCGTGCTCGACCAGTTCTCGCGCAACATCCATCGCGGCACGCCGCGCGCGTTTGCCGCCGATCCGAAGGCGCTCGCGCTCGCCCGCCGCGTCGTCGCGGCCGGCTGGGACGTGCGGTTGCCGAGCGGGCATCACCGTGCGTTCGCGTATCTGCCGTTCGAGCACGACGAGTCGCTCGAGAGCCAGCGCGAGGCCGTGCGCCTGTGCGCGGGCATCCGCGACGAGGCCGGGTGCGAGAGTTATCACCGCTTCGCGTTGCTGCATGCGGCCGTCGTCGAGCGCTTCGGCCGCTTTCCGCACCGGAACGCGATTCTCGGTCGCGCGTCGACCGACGAGGAAACGGCGTTTCTGCGGGAGCCCGGCTCGTCGTTCTGACGATCCGGAGGTTGGCGGGATGAGGAGAGGGCGCGGCGAACCCTGGGACGCATGCGGGTTCGTGCCGGCGCCGGTGTCGCAAAAGGCTGCGCACCGGCCGGACGGCTGAGCGCGGCGCGCGCCGAAGAGGAAAGTGAAGGCGGGCAGGACGGCGCATCGCGCCGCCCTGTGTCACTGCGGATGCTGTTCGGGCGTGCGCACGTAGACGCGCAGCAGCTCCTCGTTGTCGCCCGGGCGGGCGCCGGCCCAGAACAGCTTCCATTCATTGCCGGGCGCCGGATCGACGGCCCGCACGCCCTGCACGATCATCCACGTGCAGCGCGTCGTCTTCGCATCGTCGATCGGCGTGTGCTGGATGCCGGAGAAGTAGTACAGCATCGTCGCTTCCGATTCGCCGAGCCCATGCAGGCTCGCCATGCAGTCGCCGTCGTTCCATTCGAGCGCGAGATGCGCGTTCAGGTCGTCGAACACCGAGCGGTAGCTCTTCGCGACATCGAGCCACGGTAGCAGCAGCGTATAGACGAGCCCCCACGCGACGAGCGCGCCGGCGCCCCACGACAGCGCGCCGCGCCACAGGCCCGTCGTGCGCAGCTTCGGCAGCAGCGTCAGCCAGCCGACCGTCAGCGCGAGCGCGCCGGTCACGAGCGCGGGCTGGATCGGCATCGTCCAGTCGAGCGGCAGCCAGCGGCCGAGCAGCGCGAGATCGGCGCGCGACGCGGCCGAATCGGCCATCACCGCCCAGATCGCCCATGCCAGCGCGACGACCGTGCCGAACAGGATGCGGCTCAGGTAGTCCCACGCGAGATGCGCGCGGCGCGGCAGGCGGTCGATCGCCTGCGCGGCGACCAGCGCGAGCGGCGCGAAGAACGGCAGGATGTAAAGCTGGCGCGACGTCGCGGACACCTGCAGCACCACGAGCCCGATACCGGCGAACAGCACGGGCAGCGCGATGCGCGGCGCACGCCAGTCGCGCCATGCGCCGCGCGCGAGCGCGACGATCGCGAGCGGTGCGACCGGGAAGCCGACCAGCAGGAACGCGCGCAGGATGAAGAACGGCTTGTCGTTTTCCGCGCCGAGTTCGGGGACGGAGAAACCGAAGAAGCGCCCGACGTTGTTGTCCCAGAACCACGTCATGAACAGCGTTTCCGAGCGCAGGAATAGCGCGGTCGGCCAGATCAGCGCGAACGGCGCGAACACGAGCGCGGCGACGCCGAGCGCGCGTGCGAACGCGCGGGTGCGACAGGCCGGGTAGAGCGCCAGCGTGCAGACGAGCGTGGCCGCGAACACGAGCGGCACGAACAGCCCTTTCGCCATCAGCGCGATGCCGACGCCCGCGCCGAAGAGCGGCGCGGCCCAGCGGCCGGCCGGATGCGGCGGCAGCCCGTGCCGCATCTGCTGCGCGCGCGCGACGTGCTGCATCACGAGTTCGAGCAGCCCGCAGAATCCCATCGCCGTGCCGGCAAACAGCGCGACGTCCGTCATCATGTCGTGCACGTGCTTGATGACGACGAGCGTGCTCGCGCTCAGCACGACCGGGCCGAGCACGCGCAGGTCGAACCACGTGTCCGACCGGCTGGTCACGCGCGCCGCGCGCGCGATGAAGCCGAACGCGAGCGCGGCGAACAGGGCGCTCGCCAGGCGTGCCGCGTCGTGCAGCGGCATCACGCGCTGCAGCAGCCACGCGAGGCTGGTCGCGACCCACGCGTAGAGCGGCGGTTTTTCCATGAACGGCAGGCCGGCATTGGTCGGCACGACGAAGTCGCCGGTCTCGAGCATGTGCTGGATGATGCCGAACGTGTAGGTTTCATCCTGTTTCCACGGATCGTGCCCGAGCACGCCGGGCAGCGTGTACGCGCACACCAGGGCGGCGACGAACAGCCACGCGCGCCAGCCGAGCGGCAGCGAGCGCTCGCGTGGGGGGCTGATCGCGGCGGTCGAGGCGGCGACGGGCGTGCCGGCGGCGTCCAGCGTCGCGATGGCGTCGGTATCGGCGGTCGAGCGGGTGTGCGCGGCCGAGGCGGGCACGGGCGTGCGTCGCCGGCCGGGCGCTGCGGTTCCAGGCATGGAAAAGATCTCGGGTCGAGTCGAGCCGGTCCGGCGACATGGGCTGGACCGATTAGCGGCTACATTCGGGTAACGGACAGCGTGTTCGGGACACCTGTCTGGATGTCCGCTAGTAGAGCACGGAATTGTTACGAATGTTTACTGAAACTGTCACGGAATTGTGGAGATTTGTGGCGCCGTGACGAAGGGGCGTTTGTGACCGCCGTATTGTTGCACCGCGCGTCAGCTTAGCGGCCGCCGCCGACGTCGAGCAGCGCGCCCGTCGTGTAGGACGCCGCGTCGCCGAGCAGCCAGACGATCGCCTCCGCGATCTCCTGCGCTTCGCCCGCGCGGCCGAGCGGCGTCTGCGCGCCGAGACGGGCCGCCCGGCCCGGCTGGCCGCCGCTCGCATGAATATCGGTCTCGATCAGGCCGGGGCGCACCGCGTTGACGCGCACGCCGTGCGGGCCGAGTTCCTTCGCGAGGCCGATCGTCAGCGAATCGACCGCGCCTTTCGAGCCCGCGTAGTCGACGTACTCGTTCGGCGAGCCGAGCCGCGACGCGATCGACGACACGTTGACGATCGCGCCGCCGCGCCCGCCGCGGTCGGTGGACAGCCGGCGCGCGGCTTCGCGCGCACACAGGTACGCGCCGAGCACGTTGGTATCGAACATCCGCCGCAGCCGGTCGACCGGCATGTCGGCGAGCGGCATCGACGGCGCGACGATGCCCGCGTTGTTGACGAGCGCGTCGAGCCGCCCGAACGTCCCCGCGACGGTATCGAACATCGCGACGACGTCCGCCTCGTTCGCGACGTCGCCCGCGACGATGCACGCGCGGCCGCCCGCGTCGCGCACGGCCTGCGCGGTCAGTTCGGCCGCCGCCGCGTCGCGTGCGTAGTTGATGCCGACGTCCCAGCCGCGCTCGGCGGCGAGCACGGCGGTCGCGCGGCCGATGCCGCGGCTCGCGCCGGTGATGAGGACGGCCTTGCGGTCGGACGGTGCGGTCATCGCGTACGGTTTCCGGTGAAGGTTACTTCGCTGCGTCGGGCGCCCACTTGTCGCGGGTGGGCGGCTGGTAGCGGCGCAGCCGCTCGATCAGCGCGACGGGCTCCGATTCGACGCACAGCGCGTCGAAATAGGCCGGCCGCATGAAGCCTTCGTCGACCGTATGGCGCAGCAGCGCGATCAGCGGATCGTAGAACGAATCGATGTTGTAGAGCGCGACGGGCTTGCGGTGATAGCCGAGCTGCGCCCACGTGTAGACCTCGAAGAGCTCCTCGAGCGTGCCGGCGCCGCCGGGCATCGCGACGAACGCGTCGGAGAGGTCGGCCATCATTTTCTTGCGATGATGCATGTCGGGCACGACGTGCAGCTCCGACAGCCCCGTATGGCCGACTTCCTTGTCGACGAGCAGCTCGGGGATCACGCCGACCGCACGGCCGCCGGCCGCCATCACTTCGTCGGCGATCACACCCATCAGGCCGACGCGCCCGCCGCCGTACACGAGCGTGAGACCTGCGTCGACGAGCGCGCGGCCGAACGCGCGCGCGGCATCGGCGTAGACGGGCCGCACGCCGGACGACGAGCCGCAGTAAACGCAGACTGCCTTCATTGCTTCGCGTCCTTGGCGGGGGCCGGGCCGGTGGCGACGGGGCTGCCGGCCGGGCGCGGCGAACCGTCGCGCGGGGGCAGGTAGTCGGTGAACTGGCGCTTGGGCAGCTTGCCGGAGACGAGATCGTCGAACAGCTGGCGCGAACGGCCGCGCAGGTACGGCGCCATGATCGAGATCACGTGCATGCTCACCTGGTGCAGCTCTTCGCGGATCGCGTCCTGGTCGTTGTACTTGCGCGGATGCATCACGTACTGGTACGACAGCCAGTACGTCGAGATCACCGCCATGTTGGTGGCGATGACTTCGATCTCGGCGGGCGTCGCGACCATTTCGGCATCGGAGACGAGCAGTTCGCACATGTCGTGCGCGAAGCGCACCTTGTGGCTGATGATCTGCTTGAAGTGCGTCTCGAGCGTGCGGTTGCGGGCGAGCAGGTCGTTGAGGTCGCGATACAGGAACCGGTAGGTCCACATGAAATCGGCCATGTACTGCAGGTACGACCAGGTTTCGTCGATCGTCGGACGGTGATCTTCGGGGAAGCGCAGCCGCCGTTCGATCTGCTGCTCGAACTGCGCGAAGATGCTGTTGATGATGTCGTCCTTGTTGCGGAAATGGTAGTACAGGTTGCCTGGACTGATTTCCATTTCCTCGGCGATCGTCGTGGTGGTGACGTTCGGTTCGCCGATCTCGTTGAAGAGTTTCAACGACAACTCGAGAATCCGTTCGCGGGTGCGGCGGGGAGGTTTCGCTTCCATGTCGTCCGGCCCTGTGTATGCCGGACTGGCGGGCGCTGCAATCGATGCTGCGTGATTCGTCCGGCGCGGGTTGCTGTTCTATGTCTGGCCGACGATTATAAACCGGGGTTTCGCCCCATCGGGGCATTTCGTGAGCGCGGCCGCCGCGCGGCGCATGGTGCAGCGCCGCACGCGGGCGGCGGGAAAGAGGCCCGCCGGTTGCTAGGGTCTGTTTACATACGGAACGCACATGCGTTGCCACGAGAACGGCCGCTCGCGAGGCGTGCGACGCCGCGAATACTGGACGTATTCGCAAGGAGCACAACGCGGCGAGCGGCCGTTCTCGTGGCAACCCCAAATTAAAAAATCATTCCAGGGGAATGCGCGAAATCGCCCGCATGGCGGCGTCGCGCGTCACTTGTTTGGCTCGGCCAAACGGCGCTCCTTCCTCCTTGCCCTGCGAGCGATTTCGCGCATTCGCATGTGCGTTCCGTATGTAAACAGACCCTAGAAGCCGAGCCAGCGTGCGACGACCGGTCCGAGCACGAAGCCCCACGTCGTCACGCATGCGAACAGCGCGACCGTTACGGCCGCGCTGCCGAGGTCCTTCGCGCGCTTCGAGAGTTCGTGACGCTCGAGCGAGATGCGGTCGATCGCGGCTTCGACGCTCGAGTTCAGCAGCTCGACGATCAGCACCAGCAGCACCGAGCCGATCAGCAGCGCGCGCGACGCGGCCGGCACCGGCGCGAACGCGCCGATCGGCAGCATCAGCGCGGCGAGCGTGAGCTCCTGGCGAAACGCGCTCTCCTCGCGGATCGCGACGCGAAAGCCGTTCAGCGAATGCTTGAGCGCGAACCACGCGCGCGTGATGCCGCGGTGGCGCTTGTACGGGTTCGGCGGCAGCGGCGCGAGCCGATCGTCGGGGCCGAGCGGCTCGTGCGTGTGCGCGTCGGCGTCGGCGTGCGGCTCTTCCTCGTCGAACGGGCGGTGCCGTGGCGGCGTCGCGGCGGGGGGCGGAATCTTGTCGTTCAGGTCTCGTTTCAAACGGCGGCACCTTCGGCTGGCGAGTACGCGGTCTTCGGCAGCGGCTTCAGATGCGACGCGAACTGCTCGGATGCCGCGCGCCACGAGAAGCGTTCGGCCCACGCGCGCGCAGTCGTGCGTTCGATCTTCAGCGCCTCGAGGCAGGCTTCCTGCAGGTCCTCGTGCATCGCGCCGGCATGGCCTTCGCCGAGCACGTCGATCGGGCCCGTGACGGGATACGCGGCCACCGGCGTGCCGCAGGCGAGGGCTTCGAGCAGCACGAGGCCGAACGTGTCGGTGCGACTCGGAAACACGAACACGTCGGCCGCAGCATACACCTTCGCGAGCTCCGTCTGTGACAGCACGCCGAGATAGTTCGCTTCCGGGTAGCGCGACTTGAGCTCCGCGAGCGCGGGGCCTTCGCCCGCGACCCACTTCGAGCCGGGCAGGTCGAGGCGCAGGAACGCCTCGACGTTCTTCTCGATCGCGACGCGGCCCACGTACAGGAAGATCGGCCGCGCGGTGTTGAGCACCTTCGACTCCATCGGCCGGAAGATGTCGAGATCGACGCCGCGGGTCCACAGCACCACGTTCGTGAAGCCGAATTTCTCGAGGTCCTGCTTGACGACCGGCGTCGGCGCCATCACCGCGAGCGACGGGCCGTGGAACCAGTGCAGGAAGCGGTAGGTCGCGGCGAGCGGAATGCCGAAGCGCGCCTGCACGTATTCCGGAAAGCGCGTGTGGTACGCGGTCGTATACGGCAGCTTGCGGGCGCGCGCATAGCGCCGTGCGGCGAGGCCGAGCGGGCCTTCGGTCGCGATGTGCAGCGCGTCGGGTGCGAACGCATCGATCCGTGCGCGCAGCTTGCGGTACGGCAGGATCGACAGGCGGATCTCGGGGTAGGTCGGGCAGGGCACCGTGCGGAATTCCAGCGGCGTGAGCAGTTCGACGCGGTGGCCGAGCGCCGTGAGTTCGCGCGACGTGCTCTTCAGCGTGCGCACGACGCCGTTGACCTGCGGTTCCCACGCGTCGGTGACGATCATGATCTTCATCGCGGCATGTCCTGTAAGTTGGGTTGTGTCAGGCAGCGGCCTTGGCCTTGCGCGACGTGGCTTCCGACGGCGCGGTGCGCATCACCGTCCAGTAGACGATCTTCAGTTCGCCTTCCATCGTTTCGACGAGCGCGGACAGGCTTTCGACCCAGTCGCCGTCGTTGCAGTACAGCACGCCGTCGATGTCGCGGATCTCCGCCTTGTGGATATGGCCGCACACGACGCCGTCGCAGCCGCGGCGGCGCGCCTCGTCGGTCATCACGGTCTCGAACTGCGAGATGAAGTTGACCGCGTTCTTGACCTGGTGCTTCAGGTACTGCGACAGCGACCAGTACTGGAAACCGAGCCGGCTGCGGATCCGGTTGAACCAGCGGTTCAGCACGAGGATCAGCGTGTAGAGCGTGTCGCCGAGGTAGGCCAGCCATTTCGCGTGCTGGATCACGCCGTCGAACAGGTCGCCGTGCACGATCCACAAACGTTTGCCCGCGAGCGTCGTGTGGAACGCCTCGCCGCGCACCTGGATGTCGCCGAACGCGAGATCGCAGAACTGCCGCGCGCCTTCGTCGTGGTTGCCGGGGATGTAGACGACCTGCGTGCCCTTGCGCGCCTTGCGCAGGATCTTCTGCACGACGTCGTTGTGCGCCTGCGGCCAGTACCAGCCTTTCTTCAACTGCCAGCCGTCGATGATGTCGCCGACGAGGTACAGGTATTCCGAGTCGTTGTGACGCAGGAAATCCAGCAGGTAGGGCGCCTGGCAGCCGCTCGAGCCGAGGTGGATGTCGGACAGCCAGATGGTGCGGTAGCGGTGGGCGGACGGCTCGGGATCCTCGTGTTGCGTGGTGTGCGCGACGGGCGGCTTTTGGGACGCCACGCCGTCGGTTGCCCCCGTGCCGGACAGGAACGCAGTGGCGGCGCGGGCGCCGATGGGGTGGCGAAACAGTGAGGTCGCGGACGTTTTCTGGCCCATGCATGACTCGCGCCGGTTGACATTACCGGCATTCCGCCATGCGGGCGTGACTGTGCCGTGACAGTCACGAGACGTTCTTATTACGACCGTCGAAGGGTGTTTAGCCGTGAATGAACGGACGTTGCGTAATCTGCCGCACTGAACGGCTGGGGCTTGTCCGGTCAGGCCAGCCCGGCTGGATGAAGCGGCGCCGGACGAACGGCTTTCGTCTGCTGAATGCGGCGCGTCAGCGCGGCAGGGCGACGACGCGCGTGCGGGCGATGCGGTCGTGCGGGAACTGGCGGCCAGCGTGCAGCCGCGCGGCGCCGGCCCACACGACGATCCATGCGGCGGTGAGCGCGAGCGTGACGGGTACCGACAGGCCGAGGAGCGGGTGCAGTGCGAGCGGCGGCAGGAACCACAGCCAGCCGAGCACGTAGCGGACGAGCGCGTGGCCGGCGCTCAGCGGCCGGCCGCTCGACGATTCGAGCCGCAGCCGCCAGGTTTTCATCGGCAGCGTCTGGCCGCCGTGCGTCCAGAACCACACGAAATACGCGCCGACGACGAGCGCGATCCACGCGGCAAGCAGGTTGTGATGGACGAGGCCGTTGCGTTGCTGCGTCGCGAGGCTGAACGCGAGCCCGGCGAAGAATACGACGCCGAACAGCAGCACGCCTTCGTAGAGCAGCGCGGCGAGGCGCCGCCGTACGGACGGCGCGGCGGCCGGGGGCTCGGGCGCGCGGACCTTCGCCACGGCCGCTCAGGAGCCCTTGAACAGCGACGGGGCATCGGCCGGCGACACCGGCGCCACGGCAGGCGGTGCGGACGCGGCGCCTGCCGTCGACGATGCAGGCGCCGGCAGCGCGGCTGCGCTGGCCGAGGCGGGCGCCGGGGCGACGGCCGCGCCGCTGGCCGGATGTTCGTGCGCATTGACGAGGCGGCGGACGTCGCGGTCGGCGACGGTCGGCGGCGCGCTGACGACACTCGGCCTGCGGCGGCGCTCGGCGGCGGCCAGCCGTTGCTTCTGCTCCTCGGGGAGCTGCTGGTAGGCCTTCCACGCGCGCTCGCGCGCTTGCGCCGACAACTCCTTCGCGCTCTGGTAGTTCTCGCGCGCGACGCGGCGTTGCTCGGGCGTCATCTTCGCCCATTCGGTCATCCGTTCCTGCAGGCGCTTCTGGTCATCCGGCGACAACTTTGCGAAACGTGATGCAATCTTCAGCCATTTTCGTTTGCGGGCGTCGCTGAAGCCGTCCCACTGGTCGGCGAACGGGGCGAGGGCCGCGTGCTGGGCCGGCGTGAGGCGCGCCCACGACAGCGGGCCGGCGGCGGCCGGCAGCGGCAGGGGCAGCGGGGGGAGGTCGGTGCTCAGCCCGGTCGCCGCCGACGCCGGCGCGGCGGGGCTGGTGGTCGCGACGGGCGCCGTCGCCGGGGCCGGGTGGAATCGGGAATACGTGGCGACGTAGGAAACGGCGATCGCGATCACGCATCCGAAAAATACGGCCAGGCCGCGCTTCTGACTCACCCGTGCGATCCCCTCGTTATTGTCTGTCAGTGAGCGCGCGACAGATACGCGTTGAATCCGTGGTCGAGATACGCGTTGAGCGGCAGGTCGTCGCTGAGCATCGCCGCGTCGATGTCGGCGAGCTCGGCGGTGCGCTGCATGTCTTCCCAGTACGCGATGCCGACGAGCCCCGCCAGCAGCAGCGCGAGCGGCCATGCGCGCAGCAGGCGACGGGCGAACGACGCGGACGGGCGGCCGGCCGGCGGGCGGTTCGCGGGCGTCGAGCCGTAGGCGCCGGCCGCGCCGGCGAAGGCCGGCACGAACACCGGCGCGCTCGCGGCTTCGGGCTTCTTGCGCGCGAGCGCCGCCCGGCGGGCGACGGCCAGCCGATCGGTGGTCGCGGCAGGCAGCGCGGCCGCGCGCTCGTCCAGTGCGCGGCGCACCTTCAGCGCGAATTCGTGTTCTCGGTTTGCGGAGCTCATAGCGTGATTCCTTTGGCCTTGAGCGCTTGCGCCAGCGTGTGAGTGGCCCGCGAGCAGTGCGTCTTGACGCTGCCCTCGGAGCACCCCATTGCGGCGGCAGTCTCGGCGACATCCATATCTTCCCAATAACGCATCAGGAACGCTTCCCGTTGACGCGCCGGAAGCTTCTGGATTTCTTCGTCGATCAGGGCCAGAACCTGCTCTCGTTCGAGGCGGTGCTCGCTGCTCTCGACGCCCGCGTTGTCGTCCGCGGATTCGAGCGTTTCGAGCGGGTCGAAGTCTTCGTCGTCGGTGCTGTTCAGCGACGAGAACAGCGTGACCCACGTGTTGCGGACCTTCTGCCGCCGGAACCAGTCGTGGATCGCGTTCTGCAGGATCCGCTGAAAGAGCAGCGGCAGCTCGGCCGACGGCCGGTCGCCGTACTTTTCCGCGAGCTTGATCATCGCGTCCTGCACGATGTCGAGCGATGCATCGTCGTCACGCACGGCGTACGCAGCCTGCTTGAACGCGCGCCTTTCGACGCCCGCCAGAAAGTCGGCGAGTTCCTTGTCTGATGCCATTCCGTGAAGGTATGCGCTGCGGCCCGCTGCGTGGTGAAAAAGGTCGAAAAATTTCGTAAAACCCGCGGATGCTATCAAATTTTCATGCGACTTGGCACCGGATCGGGCGCCGCACGTTGCGCGCCAACCGCGCCGGTCGGGCGCCGGGCGGCGCGCATGATGCGCTGCGGGATATTTTTCTTGACGAGCCAATCACGACCCGCTATCGTCAGCGATTCGCAACATGAAGTGATGGTCTCATTTGAGGCTGGCCCAAGAAGCCCGCCCTTCAAACTGGACGCGCCGCTTGAACCCGAGCCACAAGCCCGGCAGAGAGCACCCGATCAATTTTTTGCCGAAAATTCGAAAGGTCGAAATGAACATGCCCAGCGCGGAATTCTCCACGTCGGAACCCCTTTCCCCTCCCGATAGCGACTCCATCGGCGGCACCGTGCTCATGAAGGCACTGGCCGACGAAAACGTCGAATTCATCTGGGGCTACCCCGGCGGCTCGGTTCTCTATATCTACGACGAGCTGTACAAGCAGGACAAGATTCAGCACGTGCTGGTGCGCCATGAACAGGCGGCCGTGCACGCAGCCGATGCGTATGCGCGCTCCACCGGCAATGTCGGCGTCTGTCTCGTGACGTCGGGCCCCGGTGTCACCAACGCGGTGACCGGCATCGCGACGGCCTACATGGATTCGATCCCGATGGTCGTGATCAGCGGCCAGGTGCCGACGGCCGCGATCGGCCAGGATGCCTTCCAGGAATGCGACACCGTCGGCATCACGCGTCCGTGCGTGAAGCACAACTTCCTCGTGAAGGACGTGCGCGACCTCGCGGAAACCGTCAAGAAGGCGTTCTATATCGCCCGCACCGGCCGTCCGGGCCCCGTGCTGATCGACATCCCGAAGGACATCTCGAAGACGCCGTGCCAATACGAGCCGATCAAGAGCGTGTCGCTGCGTTCGTACAACCCCGTCACGAAGGGCCATTCGGGCCAGATCCGCAAGGCCGTGTCGCTGCTGCTGTCGGCCAAGCGTCCGTACATCTACACGGGTGGCGGCATCATCCTCGCCGACGCGTCGCGTGAGCTGAACCAGTTCGCGGACCTGCTCGGCTACCCGGTCACGAACACGCTGATGGGCCTCGGCGGCTATCGCGCGTCGGACAGGAAATTCCTCGGCATGCTCGGCATGCACGGCACCTACGAAGCGAACATGGCGATGCAGCACTGCGACGTGCTGATCGCGATCGGCGCCCGCTTCGACGACCGCGTGATCGGCGACCCGGCGCACTTCGCGTCGCGCCCGCGCAAGATCATTCACATCGACATCGACCCGTCGTCGATCTCGAAGCGCGTGAAGGTCGACATCCCGATCGTCGGCGACGTGAAGGAAGTGCTGAAGGAACTGATCGAGCAACTGCAGACGGCCGAGCATGGCCCCGACACCGAGGCGCTCGCGCAATGGTGGAAGGACATCGAGGGCTGGCGCGCGAAGGACTGCCTGAAGTACGACCGCGAAAGCGAGATCATCAAGCCGCAGTACGTGGTCGAGAAGGCGTGGGAGCTGACGGACGGCAATGCGTTCGTGTGCTCGGACGTCGGCCAGCACCAGATGTGGGCCGCGCAGTTCTACCGTTTCAACAAGCCGCGTCGCTGGATCAACTCCGGCGGCCTCGGCACGATGGGCTTCGGCCTGCCGGCGGCGATGGGCGTGAAGATGGCCCATCCGGACGACGACGTGCTGTGCATCACGGGCGAAGGCTCGATCCAGATGTGCATCCAGGAACTGTCGACCTGCCTGCAGTACGACACGCCCGTGAAGATCATTTCGCTGAACAACCGCTATCTCGGCATGGTCCGCCAGTGGCAGCAGATCGAATACAGCAAGCGCTATTCGCATTCGTACATGGATGCGCTGCCCGATTTCGTGAAGCTCGCCGAAGCGTACGGCCACGTCGGCATGCGGATCGAAAAGACTTCGGATGTGGAGCCGGCGCTGAAGGAAGCGCTGCGCCTGAAGGACCGCACCGTGTTTCTCGACTTCCAGACCGATCCGACCGAAAACGTCTGGCCGATGGTACAGGCCGGCAAGGGCATCACCGAGATGCTGCTCGGATCGGAAGATCTGTAACGGCGCGACGCGCGCTCGGGCCCGATGCGGCCGCCTTCACGAAGGGCGGTGCGGCACGCGGCGGCGCGCGGCGCGAGTGAATCGACACGGCACATTCTGGAAGAAGCGAACATGAGACACATCATTTCCGTCCTGCTGGAGAACGAACCGGGCGCGCTGTCGCGCGTGGTCGGCCTGTTTTCCGCACGCGGCTACAACATTGAAACCTTGACGGTGGCGCCGACCGAAGACCAATCGCTGTCGCGGCTCACCATCGTTTCCATCGGCTCCGACGACGTGATCGAACAGATCACGAAGCATCTGAACCGCCTGATCGAGGTGGTGAAAGTGGTGGACCTGACCGACGGTGCACACATCGAACGCGAGCTGATGCTGATCAAGGTACGTGCAGTGGGCAAGGAGCGCGAAGAAATGAAGCGGATGTCGGATATTTTCCGCGGCCGCATCATCGACGTGACCGAGAAGACCTACACGATCGAATTGACGGGCGCGAGCGACAAGCTCGACGCATTCATCCAGGGGCTGGACGCGGGCGCGATCCTCGAGACCGTGCGCACCGGCAGCTCAGGCATCGGGCGCGGCGAGCGCATCCTGAAGGTGTGATGCCGACGCCGGGTGCGCCGTCATGTCCCGGCCCGCAGTACTCCATCCGAACGAATTGTTGAATTTTTGAATTAGCGAAGGAACCATCATGAACGTTTTCTACGACAAAGACGCCGACCTCTCCCTCATCAAGGGCAAGCAAGTCACGATCATCGGCTACGGCTCGCAAGGCCATGCACACGCGCTGAACCTGAAGGACAGCGGCGTGAACGTGACGGTCGGCCTGCGCAAGGGCGGCGCGTCGTGGAGCAAGGCCGAGAACGCCGGCCTGTCGGTCAAGGAAGTCGCCGAAGCGGTGAAGGGCGCGGACGTCGTCATGATGCTGCTGCCGGACGAGCAGATCGCCGACGTGTACGCGAAGGAAGTGCACGCGAACATCAAGCAGGGCGCGGCGCTCGCGTTCGCGCACGGCTTCAACGTCCACTACGGCCAGGTGATCCCGCGCGCCGACCTCGACGTGATCATGATCGCGCCGAAGGCGCCGGGCCACACCGTGCGCGGCACGTACTCGCAAGGTGGCGGCGTGCCGCACCTGATCGCGGTGGCGCAGAACAAGTCGGGCGCGGCGCGCGACATCGCGCTGTCGTATGCGGCGGCGAACGGCGGCGGCCGTGCCGGCATCATCGAGACGAACTTCCGTGAAGAAACCGAAACCGACCTGTTCGGCGAGCAGGCCGTGCTGTGCGGCGGTACCGTCGAGCTGATCAAGGCCGGTTTCGAGACGCTGGTGGAAGCCGGCTACGCGCCGGAAATGGCGTACTTCGAGTGCCTGCACGAACTGAAGCTGATCGTCGACCTGATCTACGAAGGCGGCATCGCGAACATGAACTACTCGATCTCGAACAACGCCGAATACGGCGAGTACGTGACGGGCCCGCGCGTCGTCACGGAAGAGACGAAGAAGGCGATGAAGCAGTGCCTGACCGACATCCAGACGGGCGAGTACGCGAAGAGCTTCATTCTCGAGAACAAGGCGGGCGCCCCGACGCTGCAGTCGCGCCGCCGCCTGACGGCCGAGCACCAGATCGAGCAGGTCGGTGCGAAGCTGCGCGCGATGATGCCGTGGATCGCGAAGAACAAGCTCGTCGACCAGACGAAGAACTAAGCGCGCCGTGCCGTTCCGGCCCTTCGAATGGAGGGTCGGCATCAAAAAGCCGTCCGAAGGCAGCAGTGCCCCGGGCGGCTTTTGCTATGCTACGTGCTTTGCAATTCACCGAACACAGAACGAATCCATGAACTATCCTCATCCGATCATCGCGCGCGAAGGCTGGCCGTTCATCGCGATTGCAGCCGTCATCGCGCTGTTGATCCATGCCGTCGGGGGCTTCGGCTTCGCGTGGCCGTTCTGGCTGCTGCTCGTCTTCGTCGTCCAGTTCTTCCGCGATCCGCAGCGCCCGATCCCGGCGCAGCCGAACGCGGTGCTGTGTCCGGCGGACGGCCGCATCGTCGCGGTCGAGACCGCGCAGGATCCGTACGCGAACCGCGAAGCGCTGAAGATCAGCGTGTTCATGAATGTCTTCAATGTTCATTCGCAGCGTTCGCCGGTCGATGGCGCGATCAGCAAGGTCGAATACTTCCCGGGCGCGTTCCTGAACGCGGCGATCGACAAGGCGTCGACCGAGAACGAGCGCAATGCGGTCGTGATCCAGACGGCGAGCGGCAAGACGGTCACCTCGGTGCAGATCGCCGGCCTGATCGCCCGCCGGATTCTCTGCTACGTCCGTGCCGGCGAGCCGCTGTCGCGCGGCCAGCGCTACGGGTTCATCCGCTTCGGTTCGCGCGTCGACGTGTACCTGCCGCTCGGCAGCCGCGCGAAGGTGTCGATCGGCGAGAAGGTCTACGCGTCGTCGACGATCCTCGCCGAGCTCGAACAGTAAGCGGCGGGGCGCACGATGGCCGCATTCAAACCGCGTCGGCCGCGCAACGGCGCCGGCCAGACGCCACGCCCGTTCCGCCGCAACAAGGTGATGGCGCCGGATTCGGCGCCCATCGAGAGCCGCCGCGCCGCGCGCCAGCGGTTCCTGAAGACGCGCGGCATCTACCTGCTGCCGAATGCATTCACGACCGCCGCGCTGTTCTGCGGCTTCTTCGCGGTCGTGCAGGCAATGAACGTGCGCTTCGAGATCGCCGCGATCGCGATTTTCGTCGCGATGGTGCTCGACGGGATGGACGGGCGCGTCGCGCGCATGACGCATACGCAGAGTGCGTTCGGCGAGCAGTTCGACAGCCTGTCGGACATGGTGTCGTTCGGCGTCGCGCCCGCGCTCGTGATGTACGAGTGGGTGCTGAAGGATCTCGGCCGCTGGGGCTGGCTCGCCGCGTTCGTCTATTGCTCGGGCGCCGCGCTGCGCCTTGCGCGCTTCAACACGAACATCGGCGTGGTCGACAAGCGCTTCTTCCAGGGGCTGCCGAGCCCGGCCGCGGCCGCGCTGATCGCGGGCTTCGTGTGGCTCGCGACAGACAACCGCGTGCCGATGAAGCTCGGCTGGCTGCCGTGGGTCGCGTTCGTGCTGACGATCTACGCGGGTGTGACGATGGTGTCGAACGCGCCGTTCTACAGCGGCAAGGCGCTCGACGTGCGCCACCGCGTGCCGTTCGCGGCGATCCTGCTGGTCGTCGTCGCGTTCGTGCTGGTGTCGTCCGATCCGCCGCTGATGCTGTTCTGCCTGTTCGTGCTGTACGGGCTGTCCGGCTACGTGTTCTGGGCCTACATGGCCGTGCGCGGGCGGGCGAACCCGGCGCGCTCGTCGCAGCGCGAGCACTGACGCCGACACGCGATTTGCCCGGAAACGGCGGCCTCGGGGCCGCCGTTTTCATTTGCCCCTTTTTTCGGGCCGGCCGTGTCGATTCCCGGGTGCCGTCCGATTGCGCGGTCAACGGAATGTCGCTATAGTCTTTGGCATGACTGTATTTCCCCGCCTCTCCCTCCTTCTAGCCGGTGCGCCGCTACGCGCGCTAGCTTTGGCGCGCCTGCCGCGCTGACCGTTCTCGCCCCCCGTCAAGCCTCGTCTGTTGTTGAGCGTCGCCAGCGGTGGCGCGATCTCGTTACGTTTGACTTCCGTATAAAAGAGCCCTGGAGCCCCCATGACAGACAAGCTGATCATTTTCGATACGACGTTGCGTGACGGCGAGCAATCGCCCGGCGCGTCGATGACGAAAGAAGAGAAAATCCGCATCGCGAAGCACCTCGAGCGGATGAAGGTCGACGTGATCGAGGCCGGCTTCGCCGCGAGCTCGAACGGCGATTTCGACGCGATCCACACGATCGCCGGGCTCGTGAAGGACAGCACGATCTGCTCGCTGGCGCGCGCCAACGACAAGGACATCCAGCGCGCGGCCGACGCGCTGAAGCCCGCCAACAGCTTCCGGATCCACACGTTCATCGCGACGTCGCCGCTGCACATGGAGAAGAAGCTGCGGATGACGCCGGATCAAGTGTTCGAGCAGGCGCGCCTCGCCGTGCGTTTCGCGCGCAAGTTCACCGACAACGTCGAGTTCTCGCCGGAAGACGGCAGCCGCTCGGACATGGATTTCCTGTGCCGCGTGCTGGAAGCCGTGATCGCCGAAGGCGCGACGACGATCAATATCGCCGACACGGTCGGCTACGGCGTGCCGGAGCTCTACGGCAACCTCGTGAAGACGCTGCGCGAACGCATTCCGAACTCGGACAAGGCGATCTTCTCGGTGCACTGCCATAACGACCTCGGGATGGCGGTCGCGAACTCGCTCGCCGGCGTGAAGATCGGCGGCGCGCGTCAGGTCGAATGCACGATCAACGGTCTGGGCGAGCGCGCGGGCAACACGTCGCTCGAAGAAATCGTGATGGCCGTGAAGACCCGCAAGGACTACTTCGGTCTCGACGTCGGCATCGACACGACGCAGATCGTGCCGACGTCGAAGCTCGTGTCGCAGATCACCGGCTTCGTCGTGCAGCCGAACAAGGCGGTGGTCGGCGCGAACGCGTTCGCGCACGCGTCGGGCATTCACCAGGACGGCGTGCTGAAGGCGCGCGACACCTACGAGATCATGCGCGCGGAAGACGTGGGCTGGACCGCGAACAAGATCGTGCTCGGCAAGCTGTCGGGCCGCAACGCGTTCAAGCAGCGGCTGCAGGAGCTCGGCGTATCGCTCGACAGCGAAGCCGAACTGAATGCCGCGTTCATGCGCTTCAAGGATCTGGCCGACCGCAAGGCGGAGATCTTCGATGAGGACATCATCGCGATCGTGTCCGAGGAATCGGCGCTCGCGCAGGAGCAGGAGCACTTCAAGTTCGTGTCGCTGTCGCAGCGTTCGGAAACGGGCGAGCAGCCGCAGGCGAAGGTCGTGTTCGCGGTCGAGGGCAAGGAAGTGACCGGCGAGGCGCGCGGCAACGGCCCGGTCGATGCGACGTTCAATGCGATCGAAGGTGAAGTCGGCAGCGGCTCCGAGCTGCTGCTGTACTCGGTGAACGCGATCACGACCGGCACGCAGGCGCAGGGCGAAGTGACGGTTCGGCTGTCGAAGAGCGGGCGGATCGTCAACGGCGTCGGCACCGATCCGGATATCGTCGCCGCGTCCGCGAAGGCGTACATTTCCGCGCTGAACAAGCTGCACTCGAAGGACGACAAGGTCAATCCGCAGCGCTCGTAAGCGCCGCGCAGGACGCAGCCTCGAAACGCCCCGTGCGGCCCTGCGCCGCCGGGGCGTTTGTTTTCATTGGCCGCTCATTCGGCGGCCGGCGCGCGGAACAGCCAGCGGCGGGCGGCCGCGCGCGGCGCGGGGTTGCGCCGGCGGAACTCGACCGCGATCCCGCGCCGCGGCGCATCGGCGACGAACGCGTCGAGCAGCTCGAGCACGTCGTGGTCGATGTAGTCTGCGCGGGTTGCGTCGATGATCACGGCCGCCCGGTCCGGAATGTGTCGCAGGTGGTGCTTGACCTGCACCTTGCCCAGAAACGACACGTCCTTGCGGAACGACAGCAGGAAGTGGTCGTCGTGCTGCGCGAGCGTGACGGGGCTCTTCAGGTTCGCGACGGCGACGGCCAGCACGCTGCACGCGAGGCCGAGCGCGATGCCGAACAGCAGGTCGACCGCCAGCACGCCGACGATCGTCGCCGCGAACGGCGCGAACGCGGCCGGGCCTTGCTTCATGACCGAGCGGAACAGCGCCGGTTTCGCGAGCTTCATGCCGGTGTGGATCAGGATCGCGGCCAGGCTCGCGAGCGGGATCAGGTTGATCAGGCCGGTGAGCGCGAACACGCTCGCGAGCAGCAGGATCCCGTGCACGATCGCGGACATCCGGCTTTGCGCGCCGGCGTTGACGTTGGCCGAACTACGCACGATCACCGACGTGATCGGCAGGCCGCCGACGGCGCCCGCGACAAGGTTGCCGACGCCCTGTGCCTTCAGCTCGCGATCGGGCTGCGTCGGACGTCGCTTCGGATCGATCTGTTCGACCGCCTCGAGGCACAGCAGCGTCTCGAGGCTCGCGACGACCGCAAGCGTGATCGCCACGCGCCATACGTCCGGATTGAGCAGTTGCGCGAAGTTCGGGCCGAGTTCCGCATGCTTGAGCGATGCCGCGAGCGCCGCAAACGAGTCGAACTCGGGCAGCGTGACGCGATGGGCGGCGCCCGGTGCGGCTGCCGGAGCGACCATGCCGAGCACGAGCGTCGCGCCGATGCCGAGCACGACGACCGCGAGCGGGGCGGGTACCGAGCGTACCCACGCGAAGCGCTTGAGCGCCGGCGTGTCCCACGCGATCAGCAGCGCCAGCGACACGAGCGCGATCGCCGTGGCGGCCCATGCGGTCGGCAAATGCAGCCAGTTCGCAAACGATTGCGCGGCCGGGCCGCCGATGCCGAATGCGAACGGAAGCTGCTTCACGATCAGCAGCAGGCCGATCGCGGCGAGCATGCCCTTGATGACGGGCGACGGGACGTAGGCGGCGAAGCGGCCGGCGCGCAGCATGCCGAACCCGAACTGCAGCACGCCGGACAGCAGCACCGCGAGCAGGAACGCGGAGAAGCTGCCGAGCTGCGCGATCCCTTCGACGACGATCACGACGAGGCCGGCGGCCGGCCCGCTGACGGACAGGGACGAGCCGCTCAACAGCGCGACGACGATGCCGCCGACGATGCCCGATACGAGCCCGGCGAACGGTTCGACGCCGGAGGCGTTGGCGATGCCGAGGCAGAGCGGCAGCGCGACGAGAAAAACGACGATGCCGGCGACGATGTCGCGCGGCAGGGTGGACAGGCGCTCGTTCAGTTTCATGATTGGGGTGATTTCGTTGACATGGAGGGCAGGGCGCGGGTCAACCGAGCGCGACGGCGGTCGCGGCAGGCTCGGGCTCGGCTTCGGCTTCGGCTTCGGCCGGCGATGGCGCATAGCCGGAATCGAGTTCCTTCAGGTGGCCGTCGGCGAGCGAGAAGATCCAGCCGTGCACGAGCGGCGGCCGTTCGCGGCCGCGCACGATCGGCGACGCACGCAGCAGCCGCACCTGTTCGAGCACGTTCAGCTCGGCGAGGCGATCGGCGGCAGCCATGTCGTCCAGCCCGTCGAGCGTATCGCGATGGCGCCGCGCGAGCGCGCAGAGCGGCGCGATGCGGCGCGCGACGTGCGGCAGGTCGGCGGGCGGCGGCAGCAGCGATGCGCGCACGCCGCCGCACCCGTAGTGCCCGCACACGATCACGTGGTCGACCTTCAACACCCGCACCGCGTACTCGAGCACGCTGGCGGAATTGTCGTCGTCGGGGTGGAACAGGTTCGCGATGTTGCGATGGACGAACAGCTCGCCGGGCGCGCAGTGCGTGATGGTCTCGGCCGGCACGCGGCTGTCGGCGCAGCCGATCCACAGTACGCGCGGATTCTGGCCGCGTGCGAGCGCGTCGAAGAAGCCGGGCGTGTGTTCGCGCGTCTCGCGGGCCCAGGCAATGTTGGCAACCAGCATGCTCTTGGGGCGATTCATGAGGACTCCTTTTTGATCAAGGCAAATAAATATCGAGCGAAATGGCGCAGTCGCATTCTTTCTAAATTGAAAGGTTCGATTTCGACTGATATTAGGGGTATGCCCTAGCACTCGGGGTGGGTTGAAACAAATTGTTTCAAATTGATTGGGCGTAGTGCATTGCCTGCACCAGTGCGACGCATGACATGCACTGGCTATGCCTATTTAGGCTCAAGCGCCCGCATGACGGGGCGTTCAGCGTATTGCCATCGGAATATTAACGATCGGAAAAGTTTTCCGTCTTATTCCTGAAATTAAATAAGGCAGCGGAAAAAATGAAATGGCCATTCGGCAATCATTCGTGAATGGCCATTGCGACAATTGCGTGTCGATGCGCAATCGGTCAGAACAGGGTGCGGCGATCGGGATCGTGCAGCGGGTCCGGCGTTTTCTGCGTGGTGCGCAGGATGCCCTGCGGATCGAAGTAGAAGCTGTACATCATGTACCAGACGTTGTCCTCGAGATACCGGTACGTCCATACCTCGCGCTTCATCAGCGGGAAGTAGGAGGTCTCGACCGGGCGTCCGAAATTGACGAGGACGTCGGTTTTCGTCCACTTGCCGATCTCCGCGCGATAGAACTCGCTCGGCTGCAGCACCTGGCGCACGTTGACGATCCGGTGGGCGGCATCGACGTCGGCCGCGATCGTGATCTCGCCCATCGGCTGGGTCGGCCACATCAGGCGCTTGCCGCCGCCGGGCAGGTCGTAGATCTCACGCGGCGGGCCCATGCGCGCGACGATCGCCGACTCGTCCTGGCCGGCCTGGTATTGCTGCCACGGTTGCGCGCAACCGGCCAGCAGCGCGGCGGCGCAGGCGGCGAGCACCGGCAGGCGCGCGGGAATGCGAATGCGCATCGGATTCTCCAGAACACGGAAACAGGTCCCGTTTTATCACGGACGGCGCGCGATCGCGCATCGGCAGGAAAAAATCGATGCGGATCGGGCCCGCGCGCTTGCGGGCGGCCGGCGCACCGGCCTATGATCCGCGCTTCTCGGGCAGATTGAAGGGCAGGTGGCCGATGCAGGGATGGAAGCGGTGGGCGCTCGCGTGGAGCGCGGGGTGGATGCTGGTGTCGTCCGCGTGTGCCGGCGGCGAGCCGGTGCGGATCGCGCTGATCGAAGGGATGTCGGGCCCGTTCGCGAACGCGGGCGCGGCGGTCGAGCGCAACCTGCGCTTCGGCGTCGAGCAGGTCAATGCGGCGGGCGGCGTGAAACTGCGCGACGGCGCGCACCCGCTCGAACTCGTCGTGCTCGACAGCAAGGGCAGCCCGGAAGAGGCGCTCGTGCAGTTGCGCGCGGCGGCCGATCGGCATATCGGCTTCGTCGCGCAGGGCAACAGCTCGGCCGTCGCCGCCGCGCTCGTCGCGGCGCTCGACAAGCTGAACGCGCGCGATCCGGACAACCGGATGCTGTTCCTGAACTACTCGGCGGACGATCCGGCGCTGACCGGCGCGCGCTGCAGTTTCTGGCATTTCCGCTTCGATGCGCACGCCGGCATGCGAATGGCCGCCCTCGCGGACGTGATGGCGCGCGATCGCGCGCTGCGCAAGGTCTATCTGCTGAATCAGGACTACAGCTTCGGCCATGACGTCAGCACCCTCGCGCGGCAGGCGCTGGCCGCGCGGCGCCCGGACGTGACGATCGCCGGCGACGAATTCCACCCGATCGGCCGGATCAAGGATTTCTCGCCGTATATCGCGAAGATCCGGGCGAGCGGCGCGGACGCCGTCGTGACCGGCAACTGGGGCAACGACCTCACGCTGCTCGTGAAGGCGGCGCGCGAACAGGGGCTGAACGCGAAGTTCTATACGTTCTACGGCAACAGCCTCGGCGCGCCGGCGGCCCTGGGCGACGCGGGCGTCGGCCGCGTCGTGGCGGTGGCCGACTGGCATCCGAACGCCGGCGGCGCCAGATCCGACGCGTTCTACCGCGCGTTCCGCACCCGTTTCCCGGCCGCGCAGGAGGACTATCCGGTGCGGCGGATGAGCCAGATGATCGAGATGCTGGCCGCCGCGATGACCCGCGCGGGTTCGGCCGACCCCGTCGCGGTCGCGCGTGCGCTCGAGGGCCTGCCGTTCGACGACGGCTTCCACGCGTCGCGGATGCGCGCGCAGGATCACCAACTGATCCAGCCCCTTTACGTGATGGAAATGGACAAGGTCGGCACGCCGGGCGTGCGCTTCGACAACGAGGGATCGGGCTACGGCTTCCGGACGGTCCTGGCGGTGCCGGCGCAGCGCACGGAGATGCCGTCGACGTGCTCGATGACGCGCCCGTGACGGGAGGCGGCAAGAACGGCACCGAGTTGTGCTACAATGCGCGCCGGTTGTAAGTCACGGCACGGCCATTCTTCCGTGTCCGCCTGTTCAGTTAGAAAGGAAATCACATGTCTGTTGCAGATATCAAGAAGTCGGAAGTCGTTGCTCAGTTCGCCCGCGGTACCAACGACACGGGGTCGCCCGAAGTCCAGGTCGCACTGCTGACCGCACGTATCGTCGAACTGACGGGTCACTTCAAGACCCACGCGAAGGATCACCACAGCCGCCGCGGCCTGCTGCGCATGGTGAGCCGCCGCCGCAAGCTGCTCGACTACCTCAAGGGCAAGGATGCCGATCGTTACCGCGCACTGATCGAGAAGCTGGGTCTGCGTAAGTAATCGAGGCGATTGCCGCCAGCAAGATGCCTGTGTCAGTCCGCTGATACAGGCATTTTGTTTTTGCGCGGTGCGTAGCGTCACACGCATCGCAGGCTGTCCGGCACGTTCGTGCGGGGCCGCCGCCACGACCGATACCGGGGCAGGATTTGTGTCATTCCAGCGCGTCGCTGCGTGAGCGCCGCGCTGGAATGGCATAAAAAACACACCTTGCTCCGGGTGATTCGGTCGGGACGCCGCCGCGCGGGGGTCGCCGGCGCGGCGAATGAAATGCATGAATACAAAGGAGCAACCATGTCCATGTTCAACAAGGTCGTGAAGGAATTCCAGTGGGGCCAGCACAAGGTGCGCCTCGAAACCGGTGAAGTCGCTCGCCAGGCAAGCGGCGCCGTGATCGTCGACGTCGAAGATACCGTCGTGCTGGCAACCGTCGTCGGCGCGAAGTCGGCGAAGCCGGGCCAGGATTTCTTCCCGCTGACCGTCGACTACCTCGAGAAGACCTACTCGGCCGGCAAGATCCCGGGCGGCTTCTTCCGTCGCGAAGGCCGTCCGTCGGAGCACGAGACGCTGACGTCGCGCCTGATCGACCGTCCGCTGCGCCCGCTGTTCCCGGAAGGCTTCTACAACGAAGTCCAGGTCGTGATCCACGTGCTGTCCGTGAACCCGGAAATCCCGGCGGACATCCCCGCGCTGATCGGCGCATCGGCCGCGCTCGCCGTGTCGGGCCTGCCGTTCAACGGCCCGGTCGGTGCCGCGCGCGTGGCGTACATCGACAACGCGTACGTGTTGAACCCGACGCGTGACCAGCTCAAGGCATCGAGCCTCGACCTCGTCGTCGCGGGTACGGAGCGCGCCGTGCTGATGGTCGAGTCGGAAGCCGATCAGCTGTCGGAAGAAGTGATGCTGGGCGCCGTGGTATTCGGCCACGAGCAGATGCAGGTCGCGATCGACGCGATCCACGAACTGGTGCGCGATGGCGGCAAGCCCGAGTGGGACTGGCAGCCGGCGCCGAAGAACGAGGCGCTGATCGCACGCGTGACCGAGCTCGCGCAGAACGATCTGCTCGCCGCTTACCAGCTTCGCGACAAGCAGGCGCGCTCGGCGAAGCTGAAGGAAGTCTACGCGGCGACCTCGGCGAAGCTCGAGGAAGACGCGCTGGCGGCCGGCACGGTCGCGGCCGACAAGGCCACGGTCGGCAATATCCTGTTCGACATCGAAGCGAAGATCGTCCGTTCGCAGATCCTGAACGGCGAGCCGCGCATCGACGGTCGCGACACGCGCACCGTGCGCCCGATCGAGATCCGCACCGGCGTGCTGCCGCGCACCCACGGCTCGGCGCTGTTCACGCGCGGCGAAACGCAGGCGCTGGTCGTCGCGACGCTCGGCACGAAGGGTGACGAGCAGATCATCGACGCGCTCGAAGGCGAATACCGCGAGCGCTTCATGCTCCACTACAACATGCCCCCGTTCGCGACCGGCGAAACGGGCCGCGTCGGCTCGCCGAAGCGCCGCGAAATCGGCCACGGCCGCCTCGCGAAACGCGCGCTGGTCAAGTGCCTGCCGAGCGCCGACGAATTCGGCTACTCGATCCGCGTCGTGTCGGAAATCACCGAATCGAACGGTTCGTCGTCGATGGCGTCGGTGTGCGGCGGCTGCCTCGCGCTGATGGACGCCGGCGTGCCGATGAAGGCGCACGTCGCCGGTATCGCGATGGGCCTGATCCTCGAAGGCAACAAGTTCGCGGTGCTGACCGACATCCTCGGCGACGAAGATCACCTCGGCGACATGGACTTCAAGGTGGCCGGCACGGAGCAAGGCGTGACGGCGCTGCAGATGGACATCAAGATCCAGGGCATCACGAAGGAAATCATGCAGGTCGCGCTCGCGCAGGCGAAGGAAGGCCGCCTGCACATCCTCGGCAAGATGACGTCGGCGGTGTCGGGTGCGAACACGCAACTGTCGGAATTCGCGCCGCGCATGATCACGATCAAGATCAACCCGGAAAAGATCCGCGACGTGATCGGCAAGGGCGGTTCGGTGATCCGCGCGCTGACGGAAGAAACGGGCACGACCATCGACATCTCGGACGACGGCGTCGTGACGATCGCGAGCACGAGCAGCGAAGGCATGGCCGAAGCGAAGAAGCGCATCGAGCAAATCACGGCCGAGATCGAAGTCGGCCAGGTGTACGAAGGCACGGTGCTCAAGCTGCTCGATTTCGGTGCGATCGTGAACCTGCTGCCGGGCAAGGATGGCCTGCTGCACATCTCGGAAATCGTCAACGAGCGCGTGAAGGACATCAACGACTACCTGAAGGAAGGTCAGCAGGTGAAGGTCAAGGTGATCCAGACGGACGAGAAGGGTCGCGTGCGTCTGTCGGCCAAGGCGCTGCTGAATGAAGCAGCGGCGGCAGCGCAGTCGGATACGCCGCCGCAGCAGTAAGCGGACAGGCGGATCAACGGCCGGCAGTGCGAAAGCGTGCCGGCCGTTTTTTCTGTAGCATCGTTGCGCGGCGCAGCAGCGCCGGCGAGGCGCTCGCGCCGTGCGCGCGCGTGCCATCCGATTCCGATCCTGGAGCGATTCTCACCATGAAAGCCATCGAAATCACCGAATTCGGCGCGCCCGACGTGCTGAAGCTCGCGGAGCGTCCGCGCCCCGAACCGAAGCGCGGCGAGGTGCTGATCAAGGTGGCGGCTTCCGGCGTGAACCGGCCCGACGTGTTCCAGCGCAAGGGCGCCTATGCGCCGCCGCCGGGTGCGTCGGATCTGCCGGGCCTCGAGGTCGCGGGCGAGATCGTCGGCGGCGATGTGTCCGATGCGGCACTGAACCCGTTCGGCCTGAAGCTCGGCGATCGCGTGTGCGCGTTGCTCGCGGGCGGCGGCTATGCCGAATATGCGGTCGCGCCGCTACCGCAGTGTCTGCCGGTGCCGGACGGTCTCACCGATATCGAAGCCGCGTCGCTGCCCGAGACGTTCTTCACCGTGTGGAGCAACGTGTTCGACCGCGCGCGGCTCGGCGCGGGCGAGGGCGGCGAGCAGGAGACGCTGCTCGTGCAGGGCGGCTCGAGCGGCATCGGCGTGACGGCGATCCAGATCGCGCATGCGCTCGGCTTTCGCGTGTTCGCGACGGCCGGCACCGCCGACAAGTGCCGTGCGTGCGAGGCGCTCGGCGCCGAACGCGCGATCGACTACAAGACCGAAGACTTCGTCGAAGTCGTGAAGTCGCTGACGCACGATCGCGGCGTCGACGTGATCCTCGACATGGTGGCGGGCGCGTACGTGCCGCGCGAGTTGTCCGCGCTCGCGGACGGCGGCCGTCTCGTGCTGATCGCGCTGCTCGGCGGTGCGAAGGCCGAGGTCAACCTCAACGAGATCCTGCGCCGCCGGCTGACGGTGACGGGCTCGACGCTGCGCCCGCGTCCGGTCGAGTTCAAGGCGCGCATCGCCGCGCAGTTGAAGGCGCGCGTGTGGCCGCTGCTGGCCGACGGTCGCATCAAGCCCGTGATCTATCGTGTGCTGCCGGCCGGCGAGGCCGCGCAGGCGCATGCGCTGATGGAGAGCGGCGAGCACATCGGCAAGATCGTGCTTGATTGGGGCGCGAACGCGTGACGGCCCGTGCGGCGGGCTTGACATGCGCGGTTTGACCGGTTCAAGCCGCGCGCAGTAAAATCGCGGGTTTGCTTCGCCAGATCCAACCTGACGGCCGGGTTCCGGCACGTTAATGACAAGATAGTGACGAGACAGACACGATGTCGAAACAACGAACAAAGCGAGTGATCGGCAACTGGAAGATGCACGGCCGGCTGGCCGGCAACCAGGCGCTGCTGAACGAAGTGGTGCAGGGTGCGGGCTTGGTGGCGGCTGAAACGTCGATCGGCGTGTGCGTGCCGTTCCCGTATCTCGCGCAGGTTCAGGCCCAGCTCGGCGGTGGCCGTGTCGCGTTCGGTGCGCAGGACGTGTCCGCGCACGAGCAAGGCGCGTTCACCGGTGAGGTGGCGGCCGCGATGGTGGCGGAGTTCGGCGCGCAGTATGCGATCGTCGGTCATTCGGAGCGTCGCGCGTATCACGGCGAAAGCAACGAGACGGTCGCGGCGAAGACGCAGCGCGCACTCGCGGCCGGCCTCACGCCGGTCGTGTGCGTCGGCGAGACGCTCGACGAGCGCGAGTCGGGTGCGACCGAGCAGGTCGTCGGTGCGCAGCTCGACGCGGTGCTGGCCGTGCTGACGGCTGACGAGGCCGCTCGCATCGTCGTCGCGTACGAGCCGGTCTGGGCGATCGGCACGGGCAAGAGCGCGACGTCGGCGCAGGCGCAGGACGTACACGCGTTCCTGCGTGCGCGCCTGGCGGCAAAGGGTGCGGCGGACGTGTCCGTGCTGTACGGCGGCAGCGTGAAGCCGGACAACGCGCAAGAACTGTTCGCGCAGCCGGACATCGACGGCGGCCTGATCGGCGGCGCGTCGCTGAAGGCGGAAGATTTCCTGGAGATCTGCCGGGCCGCGCGTTGAGCGGTCCGGGATCGAATTGAACCATGACGGCGGCCGGTCGGTCCGGTCGCCCGATCCAATCGGGTGGGTGTGATGCTGTTATTCAAGACGCTGATTATTGTGGTGCAGGTGCTGTCGGCACTCGGTGTGATTGGGCTCGTGCTGCTGCAGCACGGCAAGGGTGCCGACATGGGCGCCGCCTTCGGCAGCGGCGCGTCGGGCAGCCTGTTCGGCGCGACGGGCTCGGCGAACTTCCTGTCGCGCACGACGGGCATTCTCGCGACGATCTTCTTCGTCGCGACGCTCGCGCTGACTTACCTCGGTTCGTACAAGTCGACGCCGTCGGCGGGCGTGCTCGGCACGGCCGCGACCGCGCCGGCATCGGCCCCTGCGGCATCGGCGCCGGCTGTCGCGGCGTCCGCCGCCGCCGGTTCGGCCGCGAGCGCGCCGGGCCAGGATGTCCCGAAATAAAAAGTTAATTTTTTTGCGGTTGTGCGTTGAACAAATCCAGGACTCGGGTTAGAATTTAATTCTTGAAGCGATTCGCGGGAACCAGCAGCACAACCCGAGTTGCATGCAGTGCCGACGTGGTGAAATTGGTAGACACGCTATCTTGAGGGGGTAGTGGCGAAAGCTGTGCGAGTTCGAGTCTCGCCGTCGGCACCAAAGTTACTCAATGCCAGCCGCTTCTAGTGGCTGGCATTTTTCATTTCTGGGGTGTGCTTGCGGTTGTCTTGCGATCGCCTGTACTCCGAAATGATTCCTTCCGCCGGAAGTGGTATTCTCCGGACGCTCAGAACCAACCGATAGAGGATTGCCTTGAACCTCGCAGCCTATTACCCCGTCTTGTTGTTCCTCCTCGTGGGCACTGGTTTAGGTATAGCGCTGGTCAGCATCGGCAAGCTCCTTGGTCCCAACAAGCCGGACGTCGAGAAGAACGCACCGTACGAGTGCGGCTTCGAAGCCTTTGAAGACGCCCGGATGAAATTCGACGTCCGGTACTACCTCGTCGCCATCCTGTTCATCATCTTCGATCTCGAAACCGCATTCCTGTTCCCGTGGGGCGTCGCGCTCCGGGACATCGGCTGGCCGGGTTTCATCGCAATGATGATTTTTCTGCTCGAATTCCTGCTGGGCTTTGCCTATATCTGGAAGAAAGGCGGGCTCGACTGGGAGTGATGGGTTAATCGCCGGTTTGCATGGGCGGCCGCGCTCGGTCGCTCGTCTGGAGTGGAAAGCAAATGAGTATCGAAGGGGTCTTGAAGGAAGGGTTTGTCACCACGACGGCTGACAAGCTGATCAACTGGACGCGTACCGGCTCGCTGTGGCCGATGACGTTCGGGCTCGCGTGTTGCGCCGTCGAGATGATGCATGCGGGCGCGGCCCGTTACGATCTGGACCGGTTCGGCGTCGTGTTCCGCCCGAGCCCGCGTCAGTCGGACGTGATGATCGTCGCCGGCACGCTGTGCAACAAGATGGCACCCGCGCTGCGCCGCGTGTACGACCAGATGGCCGAGCCGCGCTGGGTGATCTCGATGGGGTCGTGCGCGAACGGCGGTGGTTATTACCACTACTCGTACTCGGTGGTCCGCGGCTGCGACCGGATCGTGCCGGTCGACGTCTACGTGCCGGGCTGCCCGCCCACGGCCGAGGCGCTGGTCTACGGCGTGATCCAGTTGCAGGCGAAGATCCGCCGCACCAATACCATCGCCCGTCAATAAAGCCCCGAGCGTCCCCTCAATATGGCAAGCAAAATCGAGACCCTGAAGGCGAACCTCGACGCCGCGCTCGGCGCGCGCGTGGTGAGCCTCACCGAAGCGATCGGTGAATTGACACTCGTCGTGAAGGCGAGCGATTACCTCGAAGTCGCAAAGACGCTGCGCGACGATCCGAAGCTCCGTTTCGAGCAACTGATCGACCTCTGCGGCGTCGACTACCAGACCTTCGGCGACGGCGCCTACGACGGCCCGCGCTTCGCGGCCGTGTCGCACCTGCTGTCGGTCACGAACAACTGGCGCTTGCGCCTGCGCGTGTTCGCGCCGGACGACGATCTGCCGATCGTGGCGTCGCTGGTCGACATCTGGGCTTCCGCGAACTGGTACGAGCGCGAAGCGTTCGACCTGTACGGCATCGTGTTCGAAGGCCACCCCGACCTGCGCCGCATCCTCACCGACTACGGCTTCATCGGTCACCCGTTCCGCAAGGACTTCCCGGTGTCGGGCTACGTCGAAATGCGTTACGACCCGGAAGAGAAGCGGGTCGTGTACCAGCCGGTGACGATCGAGCCGCGCGAAATCACGCCGCGCGTGATCCGCGAGGATCGCTATGGCGGTCTGAAACATTAAGGGGGCGTCATGGCAGAAATCAAGAACTACACGCTCAACTTCGGCCCGCAGCACCCGGCAGCGCACGGCGTGCTGCGCCTCGTGCTCGAGCTCGACGGCGAAGTCATTCAGCGTGCCGATCCGCACATCGGCCTGCTGCATCGCGCGACGGAAAAGCTCGCCGAATCCAAGACCTTCATCCAGTCCGTGCCGTACATGGACCGTCTCGACTACGTGTCGATGATGGTCAACGAGCACGGCTACGTGCTCGCGATCGAAAAGCTGCTCGGCATCGACGTGCCGGAGCGCGCGCAGTACATCCGCGTGCTGTTCGACGAAATTACACGCGTGCTGAACCACCTGATGTGGATCGGCGCGCACGCGCTCGACGTCGGCGCGATGGCCGTGTTCCTGTACGCATTCCGTGAACGCGAAGACCTGATGGACGTGTACGAAGCGGTGTCCGGCGCCCGGATGCACGCGGCCTACTATCGTCCGGGCGGCGTCTACCGCGATCTGCCTGACGCAATGCCGCAATACAAGGCGTCGAAGATTCGCAACGAGAAGGCGCTCGCGAAGATGAACGAGGCGCGCAGCGGCTCGGTGCTCGACTTCATCGACGATTTCTTCACGCGCTTCCCGAAGTGCGTCGACGAATACGAAACGCTGCTGACCGACAACCGGATCTGGAAACAGCGTCTGGTCGGGATCGGCGTGGTGAGCCCGGAACGTGCGCTGCAGATGGGCCTGACGGGCCCGATGCTGCGCGGCTCGGGCATCGCGTGGGACCTGCGCAAGAAGCAGCCCTACGAAGTGTACGATCGCATGGATTTCGACGTGCCGGTCGGCGTGAACGGCGATTGCTACGACCGCTATCTGGTGCGCGTCGAAGAAATGCGCCAGTCGGTCCGCATCGCGAAACAGTGTATTGAGTGGCTCCGCAAGAATCCGGGGCCGGTGATGACGGACAATCACAAGGTTGCCCCGCCGTCGCGCGTCGGCATGAAGACCAACATGGAAGACTTGATTCACCACTTCAAGCTCTTCACCGAAGGTTTCCATGTGCCGGAAGGCGAAGCGTACGCGGCGGTCGAGCATCCGAAGGGTGAATTCGGCATCTACCTCGTGTCGGACGGCGCCAACAAGCCGTATCGCCTCAAGATTCGCGCGCCGGGTTTCGCGCACCTGGCGTCGCTCGACGAAATGGCGCGCGGTCACATGATCGCCGACGCCGTCACGATCATCGGTACGCAGGACATCGTGTTCGGCGAAATCGATCGCTAATGGTTGCGCCGCCCGCGAGCGCGGGCGGCGAGCAGTCAGTCACACGCGAAGCACCATGCGGTATGCGCCGAACCGGCGCGGCTTCGCAAGCTGTCAACAGAGTGAGCGCCAGGTCTGCCGTCCATGCACCCCAGTGTGCGGCAGGTTGTTCGTTCGGTAGGAATTGAAAGAGTCGTGTCTGAAAATGATCTCAGCTGAAGGCCTGAAGGAAATCGATCGAGCGTTGACGAAGTATCCCGCCGATCAGAAACAGTCCGCCGTGATGTCGGCGTTGGCCGTGGCTCAGGAAGAGCATGGCTGGCTGTCGCCCGAACTGATGCAGTTCGTCGCGGACTATCTCGGCATGCCGGCCGTTGCCGTGCAGGAAGTCGCGACGTTCTACACGATGTACGAGCTCAAACCGGTCGGCAAGCACAAGATCACGCTCTGCACGAACCTGCCGTGCCAGCTCGGCCCGCACGGCGGCGCGGAAGCGACTGCCGACTACCTGAAACAGAAGCTGGGCATCGGCTTCGGCGAGACCACGCCCGACGGCAAGTTCACGCTGAAGGAAGGCGAATGCATGGGCTCGTGCGGCGATGCGCCGGTGCTGCTGGTGAACAATCACAGAATGTGCAGCTTCATGAGCCGCGAGAAGATCGACCAGCTGCTTGAGGAGCTCTCGAAATGACGTCCCTCCACGACCGTCACATCAAACCGCTGATCCTCGCTGGTCTGAACGGCGAGAACTGGCACCTCGAAGATTACGTTGCGCGCGGCGGCTACAAGCAGCTGCGCCGCATTCTCGAAGAAAAGATTCCGCCCGAGCAGGTGATCGCCGACGTGAAGGCGTCGGGCCTGCGCGGCCGCGGCGGTGCGGGCTTCCCGACCGGCCTGAAGTGGAGCTTCATGCCGCGCCAGTTCCCGGGGCAGAAGTACCTCGTCTGCAACTCGGACGAAGGCGAGCCGGGCACGTTCAAGGATCGCGACATCCTGCGCTGGAACCCGCACGCGCTGATCGAAGGCATGGCCATCGGCGCGTACGCGATGGGCATCACCGTCGGCTACAACTACATCCACGGCGAAATCTTCGAAGTGTATCGACGCTTCGAAGCCGCGCTCGATGAAGCGCGCGCGGCCGGGTTCCTCGGCGACAACATCATGGGCTCGGAATTCTCGTTCCAGCTGCACGCGCATCACGGCTACGGCGCGTACATCTGCGGCGAGGAAACGGCGCTGCTCGAGTCGCTCGAAGGCAAGAAGGGCCAGCCGCGCTTCAAGCCGCCGTTCCCGGCGAGCTTCGGCGTGTACGGCAAGCCGACCACGATCAACAACACCGAGACGTTCGCCGCGGTGCCGTTCCTGCTGTCCATCGGGCCGCAGAATTATCTCGAGATCGGCAAGCCGAACAACGGCGGCACGAAGATTTTCTCGGTGTCGGGCGACGTCGAGCGTCCGGGCAACTACGAAGTGCCGCTCGGCACGCCGTTCGCGACGCTGATGGAGCTCGCCGGCGGGATGCGCGGCGGCAAGAAGATCAAGGCCGTGATTCCGGGCGGTTCGTCGGCGCCGGTGATCCTGGGCGACATCATGATGCAGACCGATCTCGACTACGACTCGATCGCGAAGGCGGGGTCGATGCTCGGTTCCGGCGCGGTGATCGTGATGGACGAGACGCGCTGCATGGTGCGCTCGCTGCTGCGCCTGTCGTACTTCTACTACGAGGAATCGTGCGGCCAGTGCACGCCGTGCCGCGAAGGTACCGGCTGGCTGTATCGCGTCGTGAACCGTATCGAGCACGGCGAAGGCCGCCAGGAAGATCTGGACCTGCTGAACTCGGTGGCCGAGAACATCATGGGTCGCACGATCTGTGCACTCGGCGATGCGGCGGCGATGCCGGTACGCGGGATGCTCAAGCACTACTGGGACGAATTCGCGTACCACGTCGAGCACAAGCACTGCATGGTCGGCGGCCACGCGCACGCGGCGGCAGCCTGAGCGAACCCGGTTGCGGAATTTGAGCGCACGGTCGGGCGAACGCGCGAACGGGCGGAAATAGGTTAAGGACCATTCACCATCATGGTTGAACTTGAAATAGACGGCAAGAAGGTCGAGGTGCCCGAAGGCAGCATGGTGATCCAGGCTGCGCACAAGGCGGATACGTACATTCCTCACTTCTGCTATCACAAGAAACTGTCGGTCGCGGCCAATTGCCGGATGTGTCTCGTCGAAGTCGAGAAGATGCCGAAGGCCGTGCCTGCCTGCGCGACCCCCGTGTCGGCCGGCATGATCGTGCGCACGCAATCCGACAAGGCCGTGAAGGCGCAGCAGTCGGTGATGGAATTCCTCCTCATCAATCACCCGCTCGATTGCCCGATCTGCGATCAGGGCGGCGAATGTCAGCTGCAGGATCTGGCGGTCGGCTACGGCAAGTCGTCGTCGCGCTACTCGGAAGAAAAGCGCGTGGTGTTCCACAAGAACGTGGGCCCGCTGATCTCGATGGAAGAGATGTCGCGCTGCATCCACTGCACGCGCTGCGTCCGCTTCGGCCAGGAAATCGCCGGCGTGATGGAGTTCGGCATGCTGGGCCGCGGCGAGCACTCGGAAATCACGACGTTCGTCGGCAAGACGGTCGACTCCGAAATGTCGGGCAACATGATCGACCTGTGCCCGGTCGGCGCGCTGACCAGCAAGCCGTTCCGCTACAGCGCCCGTACGTGGGAACTGTCGCGCCGCAAGTCGGTGAGCCCGCACGATTCCGTCGGCGCGAACCTCGTCGTGCAGGTGAAGAACAACCGCGTGATGCGCGTGCTGCCGTTCGAGAACGAAGCGATCAACGAATGCTGGATCTCGGACAAGGACCGCTTCTCGTATGAAGCCCTCAACAGCGAAGAGCGCCTGACGAAGCCGATGCTGAAGCAGGGCGGCCAGTGGATCGAAACCGACTGGCAGACCGCGCTCGAATACGTCGCGAAGGGCCTGAAGGGCATCGCCGCGGATCACGGCGCGAACGCGCTGGCGATGCTCGCGAGCGCGCACAGCACCGCGGAAGAGCTGTTCCTCGTGAAGCAGCTCGCCAACGAACTGAACACGCCGAACGTCGACTTCCGTCTGCGCCAGCAGGATTTCTCGGCGCCGGTCCAGGGCGCGCCGTGGCTCGGCATGCCGATCGCCGATCTGTCGAACGTGGACGCCGCGTTCGTCGTCGGTTCGTTCCTGCGCCGCGACCACCCGCTGTTCGCATCGCGCCTGCGTCAGGCGGCGAAGAACGGCGCGAAGCTGCACTTCCTGCACGCGACCGCTGACGATTCGCTGATCCCGACCGCGCAACGCATCGTCGCCGCGCCGTCCGCGTGGCTCGACGAGCTGGCCGGCATCGCCGCGGCCGTCGCGCAGCTGCGCGGCGTCGCGCTGCCCGACGCGCTCGCAGGCGTCACGGCGTCGCCGGCGGCCCAGGCTGTCGCGCAGTCGCTCGCGAACGGCGAACGCCGCGCGGTGCTGCTCGGCAACGTCGCGGTCCGTCATCCGCAATTCGCGAAGCTGCACGCCGTCGCGCAGTGGATCGCCGACAACACCGGCGCCACGTTCGGCTTCCTGACGGAAGCGGCGAACACGGTCGGTGCGCACGTCGTCGGCGCGCTGCCGGGCGAAGGCGGCCTGAATGCACGCGAGGCATTCGCGCAGCCGCGCAAGGGCTACGTGCTGCTGAACGTCGAACCGGAATTCGATACCGCCGATCCGGCACAGGCATTGGCCGCGCTGAACCAGGCGGAGATGGTCGTCGTGATGTCGCCGTTCAAGCACGGCCTCGACTACGCCGACGTGCTGCTGCCCGTCGCACCGTTCACGGAAACGGCCGGTACGTTCGTCAACGCGGAAGGCACCGTGCAGAGCTTCAACGGCGTCGTGCGCCCGCTCGGCGACACGCGCCCCGCCTGGAAGGTGCTGCGCGTGCTCGGCAGCCTGCTCGGCCTGCCGAACTTCGAATACGAGACCGCGGAAGAAGTGCGTGTCGCCGCGCTCGGCGACGCCGGCGTCGCGGGCCGCCTGTCGAACCAGACGTCGGTCGCGCCGGCCCGCGCCGCGGCGAATGCCGCGAACGGCGGTTTCGAGCGCCTGGCCGACGTGCCGATCTATCATGCCGACGCGCTCGTGCGCCGCGCAGGTGCGCTGCATCTGACGGCCGCCGCGAAGGCGGCGCATGCCGCAGCCCTGCCGGCCGCGCTGTTCGACAAGCTGGGCTTGAAGGAAGGCGACGCCGTGCGCGTGCGCCAGGGCGAGCGTGCGGTGCAGTTGCCGGCCGTGCGCGACGCGAATCTTGCGGAGACGGTCGTTCGCGTGTCGGCGGCGACGCCTGCCGGCGCAGCGCTCGGCAGCCTGTCCGGTGAACTGGTGGTGGAGAAGGCGTAAATGAGCTTGTTCGATACGATCAACGCGGGCGGGGCCGAGCTTCTCGGCTTCGCGTGGCCGACGGTGTGGGCAGTCGTGCGCATCCTCGTCGTCTCCGTCGTCATCCTGCTGTGCGTCGCGTACCTGATTCTCTGGGAGCGCAAGCTGATCGGCTGGATGCACGTGCGTCTCGGCCCGAACCGCGTCGGCCCCGGCGGCCTGCTGCAGCCGATCGCCGACGTGCTGAAGCTGCTGCTGAAGGAAGTCATTCAGCCGAGCGCCGCCAGCCGCTGGCTGTACCTGATCGCGCCGGTGATGACCGTCGTGCCGGCGTTCGCCGTGTGGGCGGTGATCCCGTTCCAGGCGGAAGCCGTGCTCGCGAACGTGAACGCGGGCCTGCTGTACGCGATGGCGATCTCGTCGATCGGCGTGTACGCGGTGATTCTGGCCGGCTGGGCGTCGAACTCGAAGTACGCGTTCCTCGGCGCGATGCGCGCCGCGGCACAGATGGTGTCGTACGAAATCTCGATGGGCTTCGCGCTGGTGCTCGTGCTGATGACGGCCGGCAGCCTGAACCTGTCGGAAATCGTCGGTTCGCAGCAGCACGGCTTTTTCGCCGGCCACGGCGTGAACTTCCTGTCGTGGAACTGGCTGCCGCTGCTGCCGGCGTTCGTCGTCTACTTCATCTCGGGCATCGCCGAAACGAACCGTCACCCGTTCGACGTGGTGGAAGGGGAGTCGGAGATCGTCGCGGGTCACATGATCGATTACTCGGGCATGGCGTTCGCGCTGTTCTTCCTCGCCGAGTACATCAACATGATCGTGATCTCGGCACTGGCCGCGACGCTGTTCCTCGGCGGCTGGGACGCCCCGTTCGAATTCCTGTCGTTCATCCCGGGCATCTTCTGGCTGGTGCTGAAGGTCTTCGCGCTGCTGTCGGTGTTCATCTGGGTCCGCGCGACGTTCCCGCGCTTCCGTTACGACCAGATCATGCGTCTGGGCTGGAAGGTGTTCCTGCCCGTCACGGTGATCTGGGTGGTCGTGGTCGGCTTCTGGATGATGTCGCCGCTGAACATCTGGGTGAAGTAAAGATCGGACGAAATCATGACGGCAATCCAACACTTCTTTAAGACTTTCTTCCTGACCGAGCTGCTGAAGGGGCTCGCGCTGACCGGTCGTTACACGTTCAAGCGCAAGTTCACCGTGCAGTTCCCGGAAGAGAAGACCCCGATTTCGCCGCGTTTCCGCGGGCTGCACGCGCTGCGCCGCTATGAAAACGGTGAAGAGCGCTGCATCGCGTGCAAGCTGTGCGAGGCCGTGTGCCCCGCGCTGGCGATCACGATCGAGTCGGAAACGCGCGCGGACAACACGCGCCGCACGACGCGCTACGACATCGACCTGACGAAGTGCATCTTCTGCGGTTTCTGCGAAGAGAGCTGCCCGGTCGATTCGATCGTCGAGACGCAGATTCTCGAGTACCACGGCGAAAAGCGCGGCGACCTGTATTTCACGAAGGAAATGCTGCTCGCGGTGGGCGACCGCTACGAGAAGGACATCGCCGCGGCGAAGGCTGCCGACGCGCCGTATCGTTGATTGTGTTTGCAGTGCCGGCCCGGCATGAACGGGCCGAGCCGCCGCGACGGGTGCGGGCGTCCCGCAAGCCGCGCCTGACTATGGCCTAACGATGAACCGGTAATCATGGAATTCACGACCGTACTGTTCTACATCTTCGCGCTGCTCCTGGTGGTATCAGGGCTGAAGGTGATCACTTCGCGCAACCCGGTGGCGTCTGCGCTTTTCCTTGTGCTGGCGTTCTTCAACGCCGCCGCGATCTGGATGCTGCTGGAGGCGGAATTCCTCGCGATCCTGCTGGTTCTGGTCTACGTGGGCGCGGTGATGGTGCTGTTCCTGTTCGTCGTGATGATGCTGGACATCAACATCGACTACCTGCGCCGCGACTTCAAGCGCTTCGTCCCGATGGCAACCGTGGTCGGCGCGATCATCGTGATCGAAACCGCGCTGATCCTGTGGCGCGGCTACGGCGACACGCACACCGTGCATGCGATGGCGACGGGCGAGATGGCCAACTGGTCGAATACGCGCCTGATCGGCAAGGTGATCTACACCGACTACATCTTCGCGTTCGAAATCGCCGGCCTCGTGCTGCTGGTCGCGATCATTGCCGCGATCGGGCTGACCGAGCGCAAGGGCAAGGACAGCAAGCGCCAGCGCGTGTCGGATCAGGTCAAGGTGCGCCGCAACGACCGCGTGCGCCTCGTGAAGATGGAAGCGGACAAGCCGCAGCCGGAAACGGCGCAAAGCGAAGCCGGCTCGGGCACCAACGGCTAAGCGGAGGAAAAGAAAACCATGCTGACTCTTGCTCACTACCTTGTGCTCGGCGCGATCCTCTTTGCGATCGCGATCGTCGGGATCTTCCTGAACCGCCGCAACGTCATCATCATCCTGATGTCGATCGAACTAATGCTGCTGGCGGTGAACACCAACTTCGTCGCGTTCTCGCATTACCTCGGCGACGTACACGGCCAGATCTTCGTGTTCTTCGTGCTGACCGTCGCCGCAGCGGAAGCCGCGATCGGTCTCGCGATTCTGGTGACCCTGTTCCGTAAGCTCGACACGATCAATGTCGAGGATCTCGATCAGCTCAAAGGTTAATTTCAGGCAACGCTGTTATGTCAACGACACTCAATGAAAACCTGCTGCTGGCGATTCCGCTCGCTCCGCTGGCCGGCTCGCTGATTGCGGGGCTGTTCGGGAACGCAGTCGGGCGCAAGGGCGCACATCGGATCACGATCCTCGGCGTATTGATCGCGTTCCTCCTGTCGGCGAAAGTCTTCCTCGACGTGATGGGCGGCGCGAGTTTCAACGCGACCGTCTACGAATGGATGAACGTCGGCTCGCTGAAGCTCGAGGTCGGCTTCCTCGTCGATTCGCTGACCGCGATGATGATGGTCGTCGTGACCTTCGTCTCGCTGATGGTGCACGTGTACACGATCGGCTACATGGCGGAAGAGGACGGCTACCAGCGCTTCTTCTCGTACATCTCGCTGTTCACGTTCTCGATGCTGATGCTCGTGATGAGCAACAACTTCCTGCAGCTGTTCTTCGGCTGGGAAGCGGTGGGTCTGGTGTCGTACCTGCTGATCGGCTTCTACTTCACGCGTGAGAGCGCGATCTACGCGAACATGAAGGCGTTCCTCGTGAACCGCGTGGGCGACTTCGGCTTCCTGCTCGGCATCGGCCTGCTGCTCGCGTTCGCCGGCTCGATGAACTACGGCGAAGTGTTCGCGAAGCGCGCGGAGCTCGCGAGCCTGCACTTCCCGGGCACCGACTGGGGCCTGCTGACCGTCGCCTGTATCTGCCTGTTCATCGGCGCGATGGGTAAATCGGCCCAGTTCCCGCTGCACGTGTGGCTGCCGGACTCGATGGAAGGCCCGACCCCGATCTCGGCGCTGATTCACGCGGCGACGATGGTGACGGCCGGCATCTTCATGGTGTCGCGCATGTCGCCGCTGTTCGAGCTGTCGGATACCGCGCTGTCGTTCATCACGGTGATCGGCGCGATCACGGCGCTCTTCATGGGCTTCCTCGGCATCGTCCAGAACGACATCAAGCGCGTGGTCGCGTACTCGACGCTGTCGCAGCTCGGCTACATGACCGTCGCGCTCGGCGTGTCCGCTTACCCGGTCGCCGTGTTCCACCTGATGACGCACGCGTTCTTCAAGGCGCTGCTGTTCCTCGGCGCCGGCTCGGTCATCATGGGCATGCACCACGACCAGGACATGCGCAACATGGGCGGCCTGCGCAAGTACATGCCGATCACGTGGATCACGTCGCTCGTCGGCTCGCTCGCGCTGATCGGCACGCCGTTCTTCTCGGGCTTCTACTCGAAGGACTCGATCATCGACGCGGTGAAGCTGTCGCATCTGCCGGGTTCGGGCTTCGCGTACTTCGCGGTCGTCGCGAGCGTGTTCGTCACCGCGCTGTACTCGTTCCGCATGTACTTCCTGGTGTTCCACGGCGAAGAGCGCTTCCGCAAGCCGAAGCATCCGGAATCGCCGATGGGCATGGCCGCTGCACATGGCCACGACGATCACGGCCATGGCCACGGTCATGACGACCACGCGCACGAGCCGCACGAGACCCCGTGGGTCGTGTGGGTGCCGCTGGTCCTGCTGGCGATCCCGTCGGTGATCATCGGCGCGATCGCGATCAGCCCGATGCTGTTCGGTGATTTCTTCCAGCACGGCGTCGCATTCGACAAGGTGATCTTCATCGGCGAAAACCATCCGGCGCTGGCCGAGATGGCCGAGGAGTTCCACGGCTGGGTGGGCATGGGCCTGCACTCGGTGTCGGGCCTGCCGGTGTGGCTCGCGCTTGCCGGTGTCGTCGTCGCGTGGTTCCTGTACCTGAAGCGTCCGGAGCTGCCGGCGTCGATCCGCCGCGCGTTCGGCCCGATCTACACGCTGCTGGACAACAAGTACTACATGGACAAGATCAACGAAGTGGTGTTCGCCCGCGGTTCGGTGGCGATCGGCCGCGGCCTGTGGAAGGAGGGCGACGTCGTGGTGATCGACGGCCTCGTCAACGGCAGCGCCCGGTTCATCGGCTGGTTCGCCGGCGTGATCCGCTTCCTCCAATCCGGTTACATCTATCACTACGCGTTCGCCATGATCATCGGCATGCTGGGGCTCCTGACCCTGTTTGTAACGCTCGGCGGCAAATAAGGCGGGGAGACAACACTAATGCACGCTTTTCCGATTCTCAGTACCGCGATCTGGCTGCCGATCGTTTTCGGCCTCCTCGTGCTGGCGGTGGGTAACGACAAAAATCCGGGGACGGCTCGCTGGGTCGCGCTGATCGGCGCGCTGCTCGGTCTCGCGGTCACCATCCCGCTGATCACGGGCTTCGACTCCAGCACGGCTGCGCTGCAGTTCGTCGAGAAGTCGACCTGGATCGAACGCTTCGACATCGCGTATCACCTCGGCGTCGACGGCATCTCGATGTGGTTCGTCGTGCTGACCGCGCTGATCACGGTGATCGTCGTGATCGCCGCCTGGGAAGTGATCACCGAGAACGTCGCGCAGTACCTCGCGGCGTTCCTGATCCTGTCCGGGATCATGATCGGCGTATTCTCGGCGGCCGACGGCCTGCTGTTCTACGTGTTCTTCGAGGCGACCCTGATCCCGATGTACATCATCATCGGCGTGTGGGGCGGCCCGAACCGCGTGTATGCGGCGTTCAAGTTCTTCCTGTACACGCTGGCCGGCTCGCTGCTGATGCTGGTCGCGCTGATCTATCTGTACACGGAAACGCACTCGTTCGACCTCGCGACGTGGCAGAACGCGAAGATCGCGATGACGCCGCAGATCCTGCTGTTCATTGCGTTCTTCCTCGCGTTCGCGGTGAAGGTGCCGATGTGGCCGGTGCACACGTGGCTGCCGGACGCGCACGTGGAAGCGCCGACGGGCGGCTCGGTCGTGCTGGCGGCGATCATGCTCAAGCTCGGCGCATACGGTTTCCTGCGCTTCTCGCTGCCGATCACGCCTGACGCGAGCCACTTCCTGGCGCCCGTCGTGATCACGCTGTCGCTGATCGCGGTGATCTACATCGGTCTCGTCGCGATGGTGCAGGCCGACATGAAGAAGCTGGTCGCGTATTCGTCGATCGCGCACATGGGTTTCGTCACGCTCGGCTTCTTCATCTTCAACCAGCTCGGCGTCGAAGGCGCGATCGTCCAGATGATCTCGCACGGCTTCGTGTCGGGCGCGATGTTCCTGTGCATCGGCGTGCTGTACGACCGTGTGCACTCGCGCCAGATCGCCGACTACGGCGGCGTCGTCAACGTGATGCCGAAGTTCGCGGCGTTCGCGATGCTGTTCTCGATGGCCAACTGCGGCCTGCCGGGTACGTCCGGTTTCGTCGGCGAGTTCATGGTGATTCTCGCGGCCGTCCAGTACAACTTCTGGATCGCATTCGGCGCGGCGTTCACGCTGATCCTCGGCGCGGCCTACACGCTGTGGATGTACAAGCGCGTGTATTTCGGCGCGGTCGCGAACGATCACGTCGCCAAGCTGAAGGACATCGGCCGTCGTGAATTCCTGATGCTGGCCGTGCTCGCCGCGTTCACGCTGCTGATGGGCCTGTATCCGAAGCCTTTCACCGACGTGATGCACGTTTCCGTGGAAAACCTCCTCTCCCACGTCGCGCAGTCGAAGCTGCCGCTGGCCCAGTAATCGCGAGCGGAGGAACTCAAGATCATGCAAAACGCCCCTATGAATGTCCTGTTGCCTGACGCGCTGGTGCTGGCCGCCATCGTCGTCGCATGGCTGAACGACACCTTTACCGGTGCGTCCGGCCGCCGCCTGACCTATCTGATCGCGGTCGTCTCGTCGGTCGTCGCCGGCGTGTGGTTCGCGGTCCAGGCGCTCGACCCGCAGCAGTACTACTTCTTCTCGAAGATGGTCGTCGTCGACTCGTTCGCGAGCATGATGAAGGCCGTCGTGTCGTTCGGTTTCGCGGTCTCGCTCGTCTATTCGCGCAAGTACCTCGAAGACCGCGACATGTTCCGCGGCGACGTGTTCCTGCTCGGCATGTTCTCGCTGCTCGGCCAGCTGGTCATGGTGTCGGGCAACAACTTCCTGACGCTGTACCTCGGTCTCGAACTGATGTCGCTGTCGCTGTACGCCGTCATCGCGCTGCGCCCCGACGCCGCGCAGTCGAGCGAAGCCGCGATGAAGTACTACGTGCTGGGCGCGCTCGCATCGGGCTTCGTGCTGTACGGCATCTCGATGCTCTACGGCGCGACCGGCTCGCTCGAGCTCGGCGAAGTGTACAAGGCGGTCGGCGGCAACACCGACGCGGCCGTGCTGATGTTCGGCGTGATCTTCATCGTCGCCGGTATCGCGTTCAAGCTCGGCGCCGTGCCGTTCCACATGTGGGTGCCGGACGTCTACCAGGGCGCGCCGACCGCGATGACGCTGTTCGTCGGCGGCGGCCCGAAGGTTGCCGCGTTCGCGTGGGGCCTGCGCTTCCTGGTGATGGGCCTGCTGCCGCTCGCGCAGAACTGGCAGACCGCGCTCGTGATCCTCGCCGCGCTGTCGCTGATCGTCGGCAACATCACCGGTATCGTCCAGCGCAACATCAAGCGGATGCTCGCGTACTCGGCGATCTCGAACATGGGCTTCGTGCTGCTCGGCCTGCTCGCCGGCATCGTGAAGGGCGACGCGGCGGCGCCGGCGAACGCCTACAGCTCGGCGATGTTCTACGCGATCGTCTACCTGATCACGACGCTCGGCTCGTTCGGCGTGGTGATGCTGCTCGCGCGCCGCGATTTCGAAGCCGAAACGATCGACGACTTCAAGGGCCTCAACAAGCGCAGCCCGGTGTTCGCGTTCGTGATGATGGTCATGATGTTCTCGCTGGCCGGCATTCCGCCGACCGTCGGCTTCTACGCGAAGCTCGCGGTGCTCGAGGCGACCGTCAACGCGGGCCTCACGTGGCTGGCCGTGCTGGCCGTGATCACGTCGCTGTTCGGCGCGTTCTACTACCTGCGCATCGTCAAGCTGATGTACTTCGATGCGCCGCAGGATTCGACGCCGATCTCGGGCGATTTCTGCAAGCGCACGATTCTCGTGCTGAACGGCCTGGCCGTCGTCGTGCTCGGCCTGATCCCGAGCCCGCTGCTGACCGCCTGCCTGCAGGCAATCCGCCACACGCTGCCGCTGTAATGTCGGCAGCCGGCTGGTTCATCGTGCTGTTGGCGCTCGTATGCGCCAACCTGCCGTTCCTGAACCAACGCCTCTTCGCCGTCGTGCCGTTCGGCGCGACGAAGAAGAGTGCGTGGGTGCGGATCGGCGAGCTGATCGTGCTGTACTTCATCGTCGGCGCGCTCGGCTTCTGGCTCGAGTCGCGCGCCGGCAACCGCTTCGAACAGGGCTGGCAGTTTTACGCGATCACGTTCAGTCTCTTCGTCGTGTTCGCGTTTCCCGGCTTCACGTTCCAGTATCTCGTCAAACGACGCTGACGGCTTCGGCCGTCCGTCGTGCTCATCCAGGAGCCGCCGATGGCCGAACTACCCAATCACGACGCCGCACTGACCGAAACCTGCCTCGAGAGTGAGGCGATCTTCGAAGGCGCGTTCCTCAAGCTCAAGCGCGATACCGTCCGTCTGCCGGACGGCAAGAAAGCCACGCGCGAATACGTGCAGCATCCGGGCGCGGTGATGGTGATCCCGCTGTTCGACGACGGCCGCGTGCTGATGGAGAGCCAGTTCCGCTATCCGATCGGCAAGGTGATGGCCGAATTCCCGGCCGGCAAGCTCGATCCGAACGAAGGCGCGCTCGCGTGCGCGGCGCGCGAGCTGCGCGAGGAAACCGGCTACACGGCGCGCGAGTACGTGTTCCTGGCCCGCATTCATCCGATCATTTCCTATTCGACCGAATTCATCGACCTGTACCTCGCGCGCGGGCTGACGGCCGGCGAGCGCAAGCTCGACGAAGGCGAATTCCTCGAAACCTTCACCGCGACGCTGGACGACCTGCAGGAGTGGGTGCGCACGGGCCAGATCTCCGACGTGAAGACGATCATCGGCACCATGTGGCTCGACAAGGTGCTGTCCGGCACGTGGCCGCTCGGCCCGGTCGTCACGCCCTGAGCGCGGCGTCGGCGGCGGCCGGGGCGCCGCGTTACAATCTGGCGACGCAGTGCGTTCGCGCTGCGCAATCCGGATTTAGCACGATCGTTCACAAAACCGCTTTTTGCGCTACACTCGTCACACGCCCTGATTCAGCATGAAGGTCCTCGATTTACAGTGTCCGCACGGTCATCGGTTCGAAGGCTGGTTCGCTTCCGCCGATGAATTCGAAGCGCAGTTGTCCCGCAAGCTGGTCGAATGTCCGGTGTGCGGAACGACGGAGATCAACCGGATGCCGTCGGCGCCGCGCCTGAACCTGTCGGGCGCGACGCAGCCGCAGCCGGCCGATCCGCGTGCGCTGCAGGCGCAGGTGATGCGCGCGCTGCGCGAGGTGCTGGAGAAGACCGAGAACGTGGGCGAGCGCTTCGCCGAGGAAGCGCGGCGCATTCATTACAACGAGGCGCCGGCACGCAGCATTCGTGGCGTCACGACGCCGGAGGATGCGCAGTCCTTGGTCGAAGAAGGCATCGACGTGATGCCGCTGCCGATTCCTGCCGCGCTGAAAGAACCGCTGCAATGACGTACGCAGTGTGTCCTTGGCCGGGCCGGACGGTCGCGGCCAGCCTTGCATGAGATCGGAGCAGGCGCTAGAGCGCTAACTCGGGTTGACCGCCGTGGGGTGGAGTAAGCGCTAAAGCGCTAACTCCACCCAACCACGCCATGGGACCCGAGTAAGCGCTGAAGCGCTAACTCGAATCGACCGCCGTGGGGGTGGAGTAAGTGCTGAAGCACTAACTCCACCCAACCACGCCATGGGACCCGAGTAAGCGCTGAAGCGCTAACTCGGGTCGACAGGAGACACTGCGCATGGATCTGGATTATTCCCCCGCCGACGACGCGTTCCGCGCCGACGTCCGCGCCTGGCTCGAGGCCAACCTGCCTCACGCACTGCGCGCCAAGGTACTCGATCACAAACGACTCGACCGCGAGGATTTCGCGAGCTGGCACCGGATTCTCGGCCAGCGCGGCTGGTCCGCGCCCGCCTGGCCAGTCGAATATGGCGGCCCGGGCTGGAACGCGACGCAGCGGCACATCTGGGACGAGGAGTGCGCGCGCATCGGTGCGCCAACCGTGCTGCCTTTCGGGGTGTCGATGGTCGCGCCGGTCCTGATGAAATACGGCAGCGAAGCGCAGAAGCGCCGCTATCTGCCGCGTATTCTCGACGGCTCGGACTGGTGGTGCCAGGGTTATTCGGAGCCGGGTTCCGGGTCCGATCTCGCGTCGCTGCGCACGCGCGCCGAGCGCCACGGCGATCACTACGTCGTCAACGGCCAGAAGACCTGGACCACGCTCGGCCAGCACGCCGACATGATGTTCTGCCTCGTGCGCACCGATCCGGCCGCGAAGAAGCAGGAAGGCATCTCGTTCCTGCTGATCGACATGAAAACGCCCGGCATCACGGTGCGCCCGATCGTGATGCTCGACGAGGACCACGAGGTCAACGAGGTTTTCTTCGAGGACGTGAAGGTGCCGGTCGAGAACCTCGTCGGCGACGAGAACCGCGGGTGGACCTACGCGAAATACCTGCTCGGCCACGAGCGCACCGGCATCGCGCGCGTCGGCGCGTCGAAGCGGGAGCTCGCGTTCCTGAAGCGCATCGCGTCGAACCAGCGCAAGAACGGCAAGCCGTTGCTCGCCGATCCCGTGTTCGCCGCGAAGGTCGCGGCGCTCGAGGTCGAGCTGATGGCGCTGGAAGTGACGGTGCTGCGCGTCGTCAGCCGCGAGACGAGCGGCAAGGGACCGGGCCCCGAAGCGTCGATGCTGAAGATCAAGGGCACCGAGGTGCAACAGGCGCTCACCGAGCTGATGGTCGAAGCGATCGGCCCGCTGGCCGCACCGTTCGACGTGCCGTTCCTCGCCGGCGAGCGCGAGCACAGCATCGCCGGCGACGACGATGCGGCGCCGCTCGCCGCGTACTACTTCAATTACCGGAAGACGTCGATCTACGGCGGGTCGAACGAGATCCAGAAAAACATCATCGCGCAGATGATTCTGGGGCTGTGATCAGGGAACGGAGACAACCATGGATTTCAGCTTTACCGATGAGCAGCAGCAGTTCGCCGATGCGCTGCGCCGGTATCTCGGCGAGCAATACGGCTTCGAGGCACGTCAGGCGATCGTGCGCAGCGATACCGGTGTGTCGGACGCGCAGTGGAGCGCATTCACCGAACTCGGATTGACCGCGTTGCCGGTGCCGGACGCCCAGGGCGGCTTCGGCGGCGGGCCGGTCGACATGCTGGTCGTGATGCAGGAACTCGGCCGCGCGCTCGTGATCGAGCCGTACTGGGCCACGGCGGTCGGCGTCGAGGCGTTGCGGATCGCCGGCTCCGGCGCGGGCGACGACGCCGCGCTGCTGGAGGCGATTGCACAAGGACAAAAGCGCGTGGCGGTCGCGTTCCATGAGCCGCAGGCGCGCTACGACCTGTACGAACTCGACACGCGCGCGCGCGAGCAGGACGGCACGTACCGGCTGACCGGTATCAAGTCGGTCGTTCAGCACGGCGCCCAGGCGCACGTCTGGATCGTGCCCGCGCGTGTCGACGGCGGCGGCATCGGCCTCTTCGTCGTCGAACGCGATGCGGCCAACGCGAAGGTGGTCGACTACCGGACCATCGACGGCCAGCGCGCCGCGACGCTCACGTTCGACGACACGCCGGCCCGACTCCTGACGGGCGGGGCGCGAGACGCGGCGGCGCTCGAGCAGATTGCCGATTACGCGACCTTTCTGCTATGCGCGGAAGCGGTTGGCGCGCTCGACGAGCTGAATCGCGCGACGGTCGAATACACGAAGACGCGTGAGCAGTTCGGTGTGCCGATCGCGCGCTTTCAGGCGCTACAGCACCGGATGGTCGACATGCTGATTCATGCCGAGCAGGCGCGTTCGCTGACCTATCTCGCGGCGGTGCGCTATGCGAACGGCGATGCCGATGCGCGGCGCAAGGCCGTGTCGGCCGCGAAGGCGCGGGTCGGATCGGCCGCGCGCTTCGTCGGCCAGCAGGCGATCCAGTTGCACGGCGGCATGGGCGTGACCAACGAGGTGGCCGCCGCGCACCTGTTCAAGCGGCTGTCAATCATCGAGACGACGCTCGGCGATACCGATCATCACCTCGCCCGCCTCGCGGCGCTGCCCGATTTCGCGCAGACCGACGTAGCATGACGGCGACGCGCGAGCGCGCCAGACAAGGAGACTTATCAGTGGGCATCAGTTACGAAGATCTGGTGGTGGGCAGTACCACCGAAGTGGGCCGCTACACGTTCGAGCCGGACGACATCAAGACGTTCGCGCAGCGCTACGATCCGCAGCCGTTCCATGTCGACGAGGAAGCAGGGAAGGCATCGCACTTCGGCGGGCTCGTCGCGAGCGGCTGGCATACGTGTTCGGTGTTCATGAGCCTGCTGGTCCAGAAGCTGGGGCCGGATTCGACCAGCATGGGCTCGCCGGGCATCGATTCGATCCGCTGGCTGAAGCCGGTGCGCGCCGGCGACACGATCACGATGTACCAGAAGGTGCACGACAAGCGCGTGTCGGAGAGCAAGCCCGATCGCGGCATCGTGTCGACGGAATGGGTCGGCGTGAACGAAGCCGGCGAGACGGTGATCAGCGTGCACACCAAGGTGATTTTCGGGCTGCGCCATCCGGCAGGCGCGAACGCATGACCGACGTGACCTTGCCGCTGATCGCGTCCGCGCAGGCGCTGCAGGCGCGGGTTGGCGCGGAACCGCTCGCGAGCGGCTGGATCGAGATCGACCAGCCGCGCGTCGACGGTTTCGCCGACGCGACCGGCGATCACCAATGGATTCACGTCGACCCCGAACGCGCGCGGCGCGAGTCGCCGTTCGGTGGGCCCATCGCGCACGGGTTCCTGACGCTGTCGCTGATTCCTGCATTGATGACCGACGCAATGCGCTTCGAGCAGAAGATGGGCGTGAACTACGGGCTCAACCGCGTACGGTTCTTGAAGCCGGTGCCGGTCGGGGCGCGCGTGCGCGCGCTGTTCGCGGTGAAGGAAATCGCCGACGCCGCGCGCGGCGGTATTCAGGTGACGTGGTCGGTATCGATGCAGATCGAGCGTCCCGACGCGCCGCTGCCGGTATGCGCGGCGGAATTCATCACGCTGCATTACTTCTGAAGCCCGCAGCGGCACGCGGATGCCGCTGCGTCCACCCTGCGTGTCAGTGCTTCGCGTATTGCGTTGCGCCGAACAGCACCTCGCGTGCCTTGTCGTCCTGCAGCGCCTTGCGCATCGACGCGAGTACCTCGACGCCACGCTGCACGGCCGGTCGCGCGGCGATCGCCTCGTGCCAGCGCTTCACGTTCGGCAACGCGTCGAGCTCGATGCCCTGGTTCCGCCACGAGCGCGTCCACGGGAACGTCGCAATGTCCGCGATCGTATACGTGTCGCCCGCGAGATACTCGGATTCGCCGAGCCGCTTTTCCATCACGTTGTACAGGCGCTTCGCTTCGTTCGTGTAGCGGTTGACCGCGTACTCGATCTTCTCCGGCGCATACAGCCGGAAGTGGTGCGCCTGCCCGAGCATCGGGCCGACACCGCCCATCTGGAACATCAGCCACTCGAGCGTCGCATAGCGCGCGGCCGGATCGGTCGGCAGGAACTTGCCGGTCTTCTCCGCGAGGTAGATCAGGATCGCGCCCGATTCGAACAGCGAGATCGGTTGGCCGCCGGGGCCATCCGGATCGACGATCGCGGGGATCTTGTTGTTCGGGCTGATCTTCAGGAACGCGGGCTCGAACTGGTCGCCCGCACCGATATCGACCGGATGGGCGCGATACGCGAGGCCCGTTTCCTCGAGCATGATGTGCACCTTGTGGCCGTTCGGGGTCGCCCAGCTATAGACGTCGATCATCGTCAACTCCTGTGTGGCATGCGCGAAAACGGCGCCTGCGGCGCCGCGACAGGCGGTCATTAGAGCATGGATCGACGCGGGCTGCTGGCGGCGGAAACGCCCGTGCCGGCGGGCATGCGCGGCCGGGCGGGCGTCGCCGGCGGTGCACGCGGCGTCGACGTGCCGCACCGGATGGACGCGGTGGCGTGGCGTCGGTTCGAAGGCCGACGCGGTGGATCAGCGCTTGTAGCGCGGCTGGCGCTTCTCGAGAAAGGCGCTGATGCCTTCGAGCCCGTCCGCATGATGCAGCGACGCGACGAAATGATCGCGCTCGGTGCCGAGGTGCGCGTCCAGCGGTTGGTCGGTGGCGTCGTCGAGCAGCGACTTGATGCGCGTGAGCGCGTTCGGCGAGATGCCGGCGAGCGTGTCGGCCCACGCCAGTGCGTCGCTCAGCGCCGTGCCAGGCGCGGCGAGCCGATTGACGACGCCCAGCGCATGCAGGCGTTCGGCGGCGACCGGTTTGCCTTCGAACAGGATCTCGGCGGCGGTCGCACGCGGCAACGCGCGGGCGAGAAACCACGAGCCGCCGCCGTCGGGTGTCAGGCCGACGCGTGCATACGACATCACGAATTTCGCGTCGTGTGCGGCAACGATCAGGTCGCACGCGAGCGCGAGCGAGAAGCCGGCGCCGGCCGCGGCGCCTTCGACGGCCGCGATCACCGGCTTCGTCGACGCGCGGATCGCCGTGACCCATGCCGCGAGCTGATCGATGCTGTCGGCCTGGAAGGACGGATCCTTCGAGCGATTCTCGAGCAACCGGTTCAGGTTGCCGCCTGCGCAGAAGAAGCGATCGGCACCCGTCAGCACGACGGCGCGAATCGCCGGATCGCGCTCGGCGGTGGCGAGCGCTTCGATGCCGGCCGCATACATGTCGGGATGCAGTGCGTTGCGCGCACCGGGATTGGACAGCGTGAGGACGAGCGTCGATTCGCTCTCGGGCGGGCGCGAGGCCAGCAGTTCAGCACTCATGCGAGCGTGTCTCCATCGGGTGGCGCGGCGACGCCGAGTGTATCCCGCGAACAGCGAGGGCTGTCGCCGCAGCGGATGTAATGTTGTCGTGACGGACGAAAAACTTGCTTTAGACTAGCACGAACGTGCTTTTCGGCGCGATGAATCACGAGGCGGCCGGCGTCGATGCGGCCGTGCTCCAGCAACGAAGGAGACTCCGATGCTACAGCTGTGCGGTATTCCGTTGTCCAACTACTACAACAAGGTGAAGTTCGTCCTGCTCGAGCACGATATACCGTTCGAGGAGTCGGTGTGCGCTTTGCCGGTCAGCGATCCGGTGCAGCTCGCCGATTCGCCGCTCGGCAAGATTCCGTTCCTGAAGACCGAAGAGGGTGCGCTGTTCGAGTCCCAGGTGATCATCGAATACCTGGCGGCGCGCTATCCCGAGAAAGGCATTTTGCCCGCGAGCCCGTTCGCGGCGGCGAAGGTGCGCGAACTGGTCGAGACGCTCGAGCTGTATCTCGAATGGGTGGCGCGCGAGGTGTACACGGAAGCGTTTTTCGGCGGCAAGGTCAGCGACGGAATGAAGGCGCACGTCGAGAAGCGCCTGCCGCGCGCGATCGATGCGTTCAAGCAGATGACGCGGTTTTCGCCGTATGTGCTCGGCGAGTCGTTCGGCCTCGCGGACATTGCCGCGTGGGTTCATCTGCCGGTGATCGGGATGGCGACGAAGGCCATATTCGGCCGCGACTTCCTGCTCGATGCAGGCATCGACTGGAAGGCGCACGCCAAGACGGTGAGCGAACGCCCTGCCGCGCAGCGCGTGGCAGCCGAGCGCAAGGCGTATGTCGAAGCGGCGAACGTCGCGCGTTCGTAACCGCGTTTCCCGAAGGGCGGCGTGCGGCCGCCCCCGTGCGGGTCTTACAGGCGGGCGAGCCGCTCGAGCGCGGATGCGAGCGTGCTTTCCCGCTTCGCGAAGCAGAAGCGCACGACGCCCGATTCGTGCGGCTCGTGATAGAACGCCGACACCGGAATGGCGGCCACGCCGATCTCCGACGTGAGCCACGTCGAGAATTCCGCTTCGGGCAGGTCGCTGATCGCCGAGTAATCGACGCACTGGAAGTACGTGCCCGTGCACGGCAGCAGCTTGAAGCGCGTGCGCTCGAGGCCGGCCCGGAAGAAGTCGCGCTTTTGCTGATAGAAGCCGGCGAGCGACAGGTACGGCGTCGGGTCGCGCAGGTAGTCGGCGAGCCCGATCTGCATCGGCGTGTTCACCGTGAATACGTTGAACTGGTGGACCTTGCGGAATTCAGCGGTCAGCGCGGCAGGCGCCGCGACGTAACCGACCTTCCAGCCGGTCACGTGATAGGTCTTGCCGAAGCTCGACACGATGAAGCTGCGTGCGGCGAGTTCCGGATAGCGCGCGACGCTCTCGTGGCGCGCGCCGTCGTAGACCATGTGTTCGTAGACCTCGTCGGACAGGATCAGCACGTTGGTGCCGCGCACGATGTCCTCGAGCTTGCGCATGTCCGCCTCGCGCCACACGGTGCCCGTCGGGTTGTGCGGCGTGTTGATCAGGATCATCCGCGTTTTCGGCGTGATCGCGGCCGCGAGACGGTCGAACGGGATCGCGTAGTCGGGCGCCTCCAGCGTGACGAACACGGGCTTGCCGCCGGCGAGCTCGATCGACGGCAGGTAGCTGTCGTAGGTGGGCTCGACGACGATCACTTCGTCGCCCGGATGCACCGCGCACAGGATCGCCGTCAGCAGCGCCTGCGTCGCGCCGGCCGTCACGGTGATTTCGGCGGCCGGATCGTAGCGCCGGCCGTACACCCGCGCGATCTTGTCGGCGATCGCGTCGCGCAGCGGCGCGACGCCGGCCATCGGCGGGTACTGGTTGTGCCCGTTGCGCATCGCGGCGGCCACCGCATCGACGATGCGTGGATCGCAATCGAAATCCGGGAAACCCTGGCCGAGGTTCACCGCCCCTTTTTCGGCGGCAAGCGCGCTCATCACCGTGAAGATCGTCGTGCCGACGTTCGGCAGGCGCGAGGGGAAAACGGGTGTCGTTGGCATATCTGAAGGAGCGTTCATCGATACGGTCGGAATCGGGTGAGGTGCGTCAGGCCGGCGTCGCCGTGACGGGCGGCGCGGCGTCGAGTGCGCAGGCTTGCGCGAACGGCGCGGGTTGCGCGATACGGAAACCGAAGTCGCGGGCGGTGCGCTTCGCGAGCTTCAGCAGCGCGCGGTCTTTCGACACGAGCCAATCGGCGTGCGCGGCGCGCGCGAGTTCGAGAAACTTCTGGTCGTCGCGGTCCTTGCACTTCGGCAGCGGCGGCGCGCCGGCGTCGACGGGCGGCGGTTCGACGAGGCTCGCGAGCCGGGCGACGGTCGCGAGCGCGGCCGCCTTGTCGATCGCGCGCGACTGGAACTGCGGATAGTCGAGCACGTATTCGAGTTCCGTCAGGCAGCGGCCGTCGATCACGGCGGCCAGCGTGCCGTGCTCCAGCGCGGCGCGGATCGGGCGCGTGGCGGGGTCGTCGAATACGAGAATGTCGATCCAGACGTTCGAGTCGAGCACGACGCGGTGTGCGGCATGCGGGGCGAGAGAGCGGGTCATTCGTTACAATCGGTGGTTTTCGTCTGACCGCAAGGCACGGCGTGCCAGCGAGCCTCTATGATAATCGTTCTCTCTCCCGCCAAATCCCTCGACTACGACACGCCCGCGCACGTCCAGTCTTACACGAAGCCTGCATTCGTCGACGATGCGTCGGAGTTGATCGACGGCCTGCGCAAGCTGTCGCCGCAGGACATCGCGACGCTGATGGATATCTCCGATCCGCTCGCGCGCCTGAATTTCCAGCGCTACGCCGACTGGTCGCCGACCTTCACGCCGGCCAACGCGAAGCAGGCTGTGCTGGCGTTCAACGGCGACGTCTACGAGGGTTTCGACGCGAAATCGCTGTCGTCCGCCGATCTCGACTATGCACAGCATCACGTGCGCGTGCTGTCGGGCCTGTACGGGCTGCTGCGTCCGCTCGACCTGCTGCAGCCGTACCGGCTCGAGATGGGCACGCGGTTCGCGAACGCGCGCGGCAAGGATCTGTATGCGTTCTGGGGCGATCGCATCACGCGGGCGCTGAACGAGCAACTCGAGACGCGCAGCGGCGCGGCGCGCGTGCTCGTCAACTGCGCGTCGACCGAATACTTCAAGTCGGTCAAGCCGAAGCTGCTGGCCGCACCGGTCATCACGCCGGTATTCGAGGACTGGAAGGGCGGCCGCTACAAGATCATCAGTTTTCATGCGAAACGCGCGCGCGGCCTGATGGCGCGTTTTGTCGTCGAGAACCGTATCGCCGACCCGAAGGCGCTGAAGGAATTCGCCACCGAAGGCTATGCGTTCGATGCGGCTGCGTCGAACGATTCGACTTACGTATATCGCCGGCGCGTCGGCGAGTGACCCTGCCGGCCGTTCGCGAGACGGTCGGCGCATGCGTGAGGCCGGACCGGCGACATACCGCCTGCTTCGGTCGACCGCTTTGCATGGGACCGGCGTAAGCGCTGAAGCGCCAGCGCCGGTCGACAAAGGAGATGGACAGATGGCACTTTCGATCACCAGTAATTTCGACGCAGGCGCAATCGACGTCGTGTCGTGCGACCGCCCCGACGCAATCCGGCTGCGCGTGCGCGGCGACAATCGTTCGGAATTCGCGCAATGGTTCTACTACCGCTTGACGGGCGCGCGCGGCGAGCGATGCGTGATGACGTTCGAGAACGCAGCCGAATGCGCGTATCCGTCGGGCTGGCGCAACTACCACGCGGTGGCGAGCTATGACCGCGTCGACTGGTTCCGCGTGCCGACGACGTTCGACGGCAAGACGATGACCATCGACCATACGCCGGAGTTCGACAGCATCTACTACGCGTATTTCGAACCGTACTCGGAAGAGCGTCACGCGGCGTTTCTCGGCGCGGTCCAGCAGTTGCCTCAGGCGAGCGTCGTCGAACTCGGCCGCACGGTCGAAGGCCGCCCGATGTCGCTGCTGACGCTCGGCACGCCGGAACTCGACGGCGCGCCGAAGAAGAAGGTGTGGATCATCGCGCGCCAGCATCCGGGCGAGTCGATGGCCGAGTGGTTCGTCGAAGGGCTGGTCAAACGGCTGGCCGGATGGGGCGACTGGGCCGCCGATCCGGTTGCGCGCAAGCTCTACGATCGCGTGACGTTCTACATCGTGCCGAACATGAATCCGGACGGCAGCGTGCACGGTAACCTGCGCACCAATGCGGCCGGCGCGAACCTGAACCGCGAGTGGATGGCGCCCGATGCCGAGCGCAGCCCCGAAGTGCTGGCCGTGCGCGACGCGATCCACGCGATCGGCTGCGACATGTTCTTCGACATTCACGGCGACGAGGATCTGCCGTACGTGTTCGTCGCCGGCTCGGAGATGCTGCCGAGCTTTACCGAGCAGCAGGGCAAGGAGCAGGCCGCGTTCATCGAAGCGTTCAAGGTCGCGAGCCCGGACTTCCAGACCGAGCATGGCTACGCGGCGAGCAAGTACAAGGAAGATGCGCTGAAGCTCGCGTCGAAGTACATCGGCCACCAGTTCGGCTGCCTGTCGTTGACGCTCGAAATGCCGTTCAAGGACAACGCGAACCTCCCCGACGAGCGCGTCGGCTGGAACGGCGAGCGCAGCGCGGCGCTCGGCGCGGCGATGCTCGCCGCGATCCTCGTGCACGTCGACACGTTCGCGTAGGCGCTGCCGTCGTCGCATGAAAAAAGCCGGTGCATCGCGAGATGCGCCGGCTTTTTGCTGCTGTCGTTGCCGCTCCGTCGTATCAGGATTTCTTCGCGGTTTTCTTCTTCACGGCTTTCTTTTGGCCGGCTGATTTCTTCGTTGCGACGGCCTTCTTGCTGCCGGTGCGGCCCGATGCCTTCGCCTTGGCTTTGCCGCGGTGCGACTTGCCCTTGAACTTCTTCGTCGAGGACGACGAGCGCTCGACGCGAGGTTTCAGCGGCGGAACCGGATCGTTCCAGCTGAACGCAAGCATTTGCTGGCCGACATAGCCGCAGCGAAACTTCAGCGGCGTCGGATCGCTGCCGTTGCTGTGGATGCCGAGCCCGTCGACGGTGACGATGTTGTCGACTTTCACGCGCTGCTTGCCCTGGTCGAACGAGTCGTTCCACGGCGTGATCGTCGCGTTGCCGCTGTCGAATGCGTTCGGCGCGAAGTCCACGCGGTCGAACGCCGTCGATGTGCTGGCGATGAAGCTGCCGTGCGCCGCACAATCCGCGGCGAGCGGATCGGCATGCATCTCGTTGACGAATTTGTTGATCAGTTCGGAGCGCTGGTCGAGCAGGTCGGCAAATACCGGAGCGGGAAGCGCAAGCGACAGGCCCGCGATACAGGCTGCCAGCTTGCCGAGCGCCCGGAAAATCCGGAGCGAGGCAGGTGAGCTGTCCATCTGGTTATTGGTGAGGAGCGAAGGAGACATCGGGCACGTATAGAGGCCCGATGAAGAACAGGAGTTCAATCTTAGCGTAAAAAAGTTGTGCGGCAGTAGGCGACGTACTCGGCGCGCGCCGCGGAAAGTGCCCCGGCACGCAGATGCGTCGAGCCGATCCGGAGAAAATTCAGGCGCGCGGGCCGCCGAGGCGGTAGCGCCGGACGTCGAAGGTCGTGACCCACGCGGGGCGATAGACGGCGATGAGTGCCGTTGCCATACCGGTGAACCATGCTTCGCCGAGCGCGAGCAGCGCGGTGTTCAGCAGATAGCCGGCCGGAATCACGACGGGCACGCCGTCCGCGAGCGCGAGCTGAACACCGGCCGCCGCGGCGGCGACCGCGACGATCGCGATGGCCGGCGACAGGAAGCCCTGTCCGGTGATGAACGACGCGAGGTTGTGCGGCAGCCAGGCGAGCGCGGCGCGTTGCAGCAACGCCGACACGCCGACAGGCAGCGCACCGTAGACCAGATAGGTCAGGCCGACGCCTTGCCACGGCGCGTCGAATATGACTGCGGCTATCGCCGTGACGGCGCCCATCGCGACCAGTGCGAGTGTCCAGTCGAACAGCGTGACGAGCAGCGTTGCGCCAAGCAGATGCATGACGATGCCATCTTCGAGCCATGCGTTCGAGGCCCACAGGACCGTGATCGCAGTGACGAGCGCGAGCCACACGTGCTGAAGCGTGGCGTCCTGCAGGCGTACGAACGGGCGATTCCACATCGCGAGCGCGAGCAGGGCCACGGCGGCGATCCAGCCACCGATGCCAACCCAGAGCGGAAGCGGTGTGAAAAGAAAACCCATGCGTCCATATTACTCGTTGAGCATCAAAGGTGGGAGCCTGCACGTGCCCGACCGTCGCAATATCGAGACTGTTTGCCTAGCGTCCGCGCCGGAACCGTGCCGGCGGCTCGGCGGCGAGTGGCAGGTCCTGCGTGCCGGCGTTGGCGATAGGCAACGGGTACGGGCGGTCATGCCGTTGTGTTCGCAGCGGAGCGGGGCCGTGTTCGCCGATGGCCAGCTTGCGGGCGCGATTGCGGTTCGCCAGCAGTACCTCGAGATGGGGCGACAGCCAGCCGTTGTAGATCGCGACCGCGGCGGCGCGGTTTGCGGCGCCGAGCTGCTGGAAGATGCTCGCGAGGTGGATCTTCACGGTGCCTTCGCTGATGCCGAGCGTACGGGCAATCATCTTGTTCGTGCTGCCCATGTGGACGAACCGCATGATCTGGGCTTGGCGCGGCGACAGGAGGCCGCTCGGCGGGCGCCGTGGAAGCGAGCCGGCGAGCGTCTGGAAATGGGCGTCGTGGCGCGCCATTGCCGTTGACGGCAGCAGGCTGAGGGCGATCGGCGGAATGTAGTGTCCGCCCAGCAGTACGATCTCGAGCGCACGCACGATCAGGTGCGGCCGCGTGGAATGCGGGATGACGCCCGCGACGCCGTAATTGAAGAAGCGCTGGATGGCTTCGGGCGAGATGTCGTCGACCAGAACGGCGACCGGTGTCGGCGAGCATGCGTTGCCGAGCGCCTGAAGCTCGCTGAGCCGGCCCACGTCCAGCCAGTCGATCGCGACGAGGTCGAAACGCTGGGTGCGCAGCAGCCGGCGTGCCTGGAAACCGTCAGGCGCGTCGTTGATGCTGGCGTGCCGGTCGATCTGCCGCAACAGGGTCTTCAGTCCGTCACGCCGTTCGGCGTCTGAGTTAAGTACCAAGAACCGCATATTCAACCTCCATAAGGTGAGTCATTGATTGCCGTCGGGTATAAGCTGGCCCCGATAATGACAAAGACCTTACACGATGTCTGCTTGGCTGAAAGGCTTAGGAAAAGTTCGAAATTTTGGGCGGCGGGGCAGCGGACAAGAAAAAAGCCGCTCCGGTGGTCACCGGAAGCGGCTTTGGGCGGGGCAGGCTGTCGGGGCCTGCGGGGTGGATCAGTGAAAGTGCGGTTGGGCGGGCGACGCGTCTTCCGGCATTTCCGCATGGACGATTTCACCGAGCGGATCGGCGTAAAGCGGTACGCCGCAGTCGTCGCAGTATTCGGGTTCGAAACGGCCCGCGTGCCGCCGGACGTCGGTTACGCCGCATTCTTTCAGCAGGCTCACGATTTCCTCGAGCGGTCCTTCGATCGGCGCTTCGCCCTCGAGCGTCGCGCTATCGATCGATACGTCGCCGTTTTCACGGCCGTAGAGCGGCCACACGACACCATAGATCACGTCGTTGCTGGCACGCCGCGTGAAGCCGACGCGATACTCGTCGATGCGACGTTCGCCGAAGCCGGCGACCACCGCGCGCAGCTCTTGCGGCGCTGCACCAAGTGTGTCGAATAGATAACGAATGGCCGTTCGGACGGTGTGCGGACGCACGCGTTCGTCCGCATCGCGGCAGGCCGAGTAGTACGCGTCCGGAAGCAGGCATTCGAATTCGCAGCCAGGCAGCGCGATCGACAGGTTCGGGCCGCCCTGTGCGGCCCATTGTTCGAGGCACTGACCGCGCTCGATACGGCTGCCGTTTTCTTCTTCCTGCCAGCGGAACAGCGGCGAACCGGCCGGCGCGGCGACGACTGCCAGCAGGAAGCGCGGATCGGCCAGGATCGGCGAAGTTTCCGGCAGGTCGCCGAAGCTCAGCTTCGGCGTGTGCTGGCCGATCGCCGCATGTGCGAGCTGCTGGGCGAGCCGGTAGGTTTCCACATGGTGTCGCGGCAACTGGTCGATGCTGTAGAGGAACGGGGCGAGCCCGACGAGCGTGCCGTCCGCCAGCACGTGCGCTTGCAGGTGTGTTCGCAGCGCGTCGGCAACGTCGCCCTTGAGCGGACCGGACGGAATCATGTAGCGCGTCCAGGCGAGAACCGGGACGGCGACCAGCAGCGCATCGTACGGTTGGCCGTCGTGTTCGATCACCATCGACTCGCTGTGCGTCTCGGCCATGTCGGCGAGCGCGCCGTAGGCGTCGGGATGATTCTGTTGAAGATGGTCGAGCGCGGCATCGAGCGTCGTCTGATTGCCGTTGCGGACAATCTTGGCGAGCAGCGCATCGAGCTTCGCTTCCCAGAAGCGATCCTCGATGCGGCTGCCCGACGCGAAGAGCGCAAGTGACAGACCGACCAGTTTGTCGGCATCGGGGGGAAGGCGTTTGGCGATTCGCTGGCGCATATTAAAGACGTATATAGAAAGAGGCGAAGAACCTCACATTCTAGTCCGTTCTTTGCACCATAAGCGGTCTGGTGCCGACGCATGGCCGGACGGCCGAATTGCGTAAAAAAGTTGCTGCAAGCCCCTTGCGCGAATGCCGCGAGCTGCTTAGAATCACGCCTCTTTCGCGCTAACGGAAACGCGGCGCGGGAGGAAGGGAAGCGGTGCTGTTGGGGTTCGGTGGTAACGAGCCGCGGCGGCGCAGGAAGTTGAGCCCCGCGGTCGCAACGAAGCAGTTCAGAAAGTTGTTGACGAGCTGCGAAACACGGTTCATAATCTCGCTTCTCTGCTGCTGAAAACGCAGCGCTGCCGAGGGGTCTCAGATTCCTCGCAGAAACGCTCTTTAAAAATTAACAGCCGATAAGTGTGGGCGCTTGATGAAAGCGAACTGATCCTCGGATCAGATAGCGAAAGTATCAAGAGTCTCACACTAAAGTAAGTCAGGTTTATGAAGTGATTCATATTCCTGTCAGCTTTGAGTGAGCGACCGGTTCTACGGAACCGAAAACAGTAACAGGTTTGAACTGAAGAGTTTGATCCTGGCTCAGATTGAACGCTGGCGGCATGCCTTACACATGCAAGTCGAACGGCAGCACGGGTGCTTGCACCTGGTGGCGAGTGGCGAACGGGTGAGTAATACATCGGAACATGTCCTGTAGTGGGGGATAGCCCGGCGAAAGCCGGATTAATACCGCATACGATCCATGGATGAAAGCGGGGGACCTTCGGGCCTCGCGCTATAGGGTTGGCCGATGGCTGATTAGCTAGTTGGTGGGGTAAAGGCCTACCAAGGCGACGATCAGTAGCTGGTCTGAGAGGACGACCAGCCACACTGGGACTGAGACACGGCCCAGACTCCTACGGGAGGCAGCAGTGGGGAATTTTGGACAATGGGCGAAAGCCTGATCCAGCAATGCCGCGTGTGTGAAGAAGGCCTTCGGGTTGTAAAGCACTTTTGTCCGGAAAGAAATCCTTGGCTCTAATACAGTCGGGGGATGACGGTACCGGAAGAATAAGCACCGGCTAACTACGTGCCAGCAGCCGCGGTAATACGTAGGGTGCAAGCGTTAATCGGAATTACTGGGCGTAAAGCGTGCGCAG
>NZ_JAUJRI010000019.1:0-105660 GCF_030504405.1 Burkholderia sp. AU44665
AGCGGCCAAGCGCCTTGGTCGCGCGGCGGCGCAGCTCGGCCATCTTGTCGAATTCGTCGGCGAACTCGTCGACCGCGCGCTGCGCCGCCGCTTCCAGCATCTCGACGCGCGATGCGCGCTCGCGGCCGGCGGCGTCGCGGTGCTCGGTGAGATCGGCGCTACGGCGCTTGCCGATTTCGGTCAGGCGGTGGTTCAGCGCCTCGATCAGCAGCGCGCGGCGCTTCGGGTTGTCGAGCAGGTCGTCCTGCAAGTACGGGTTGCGACGCACGACCCAGATGTCGCCGAGCACTTCGTACAGCATCCGTGCGGAACGGCCCGTGCGGCGTTCCGCACGCAGTTCGTCGAGCACCGACCACGCCTCTTCGCCGAGCAGGCGGATCACGATCTCGCGATCCGAGAAGGACGTGTAGTTGTAGGGGATCTCGCGCAAGCGGGGCGCGGGGTCGGCGGCGACGGCGGCGGCCGCGCCATGCGGATCGAAAACTTGTGGTGCGTTCATGTTCGGACGACTCGGAGGGCCGATATCCCGTGCACGGGCGTCGGCAAGCGCGTGGGCGCAATCTTGGGGAAATCTGTTCTGTTACCAGGCGCGCGGCTGTCCTTCATGGGGCCGGAGCGGGCGACTCGCCCCTCCTGGCCGGCGACAGGGCCTGGCGGCACTCGGGACCATCAGCACGATCGCGCGCGGCGCGCATGCCGTTCGGCCGCGGGGCTGGCTGCGCGCGGCGTCGGCTTCAACGGTGCGATCCGAGGGTGCCTCTGCATCTTCCGAATCCTTGATTCAAAACGGAATTCTAACCCATGATCGCGCCGCCCGTGACACGCCGGACAGGTCGTGGGGCTATCGCCGCGAGCCGCGCCGGGCGGGGTTCGGCACGATTTCGGGCGGCCATTCGCCGTCCGTCCGGTCGGTAACCATGCGGTTAAACCGGTAAAAAGCGGCGCGCGGCGCCCCGCCCGTATGCGCAGGTCGCCGCCCACGACCGCCCGCCCGGCATGCCGCTTGCGTGCGGGCGGACCCTTGGCGCTATCATTGACCCTTTACCGTCTGCATCCGCACTGCACGCGAGCGCCCATGGCACCCCACGATTACCTGAAGAAAATCCTCACCGCGCGCGTCTACGACGTCGCGATCGAGACGGAACTCGAACCGGCCCGCAATCTGTCGACCCGGCTGCGCAACGCCGTTTACCTGAAGCGCGAGGACAACCAGCCGGTGTTCTCGTTCAAGCTGCGCGGCGCGTACAACAAGATGGCGCACATTCCGGCGGACGCGCTCGCGCGCGGCGTGATTACCGCGTCGGCCGGCAACCATGCGCAGGGCGTCGCGTTCTCGGCGGCGCGGATGGGCATCAAGGCCGTGATCGTCGTGCCGGTCACGACGCCGCAGGTGAAGGTCGATGCGGTGCGCGCGCACGGCGGCCCGAGCGTCGAGGTGATCCAGGCGGGCGAATCGTACAGCGATGCGTATGCGCACGCGGTCAAGGTCCAGCAGGAGCGCGACCTCACGTTCGTCCACCCGTTCGACGATCCGTACGTGATCGCCGGCCAGGGCACGATCGCGATGGAAATCCTGCGCCAGCATCAGGGCCCGATCCACGCGATCTTCGTGCCGATCGGCGGCGGCGGGCTCGCTTCCGGCGTCGCCGCGTACGTGAAGGCGGTGCGCCCCGAGATCAAGGTGATCGGCGTGCAGGCCGAGGATTCGTGCGCGATGGCGCAGTCGCTGGACGCGGGCGAGCGCATCGAGCTGAGCGAGGTCGGCCTGTTCGCGGACGGCACCGCGGTGAAGCTCGTCGGCGAGGAAACCTTCCGGCTGTGCCGCGAATTCCTCGACGGCGTCGTGACGGTCAACACCGACGCGCTGTGCGCGGCGATCAAGGACGTGTTCCAGGACACGCGCAGCGTGCTCGAGCCGTCCGGCGCGCTCGCGGTCGCGGGCGCGAAGCTGTACGCGGAACGCGAAGGCATCGAGAACCAGACGCTCGTCGCGGTCACGTCCGGCGCGAACATGAACTTCGACCGGATGCGCTTCGTCGCCGAGCGCGCCGAGGTCGGCGAGGCGCGCGAGGCCGTGTTCGCGGTCACGATCCCCGAGGAGCGCGGCAGCTTCAAGCGCTTTTGCTCGCTCGTCGGCGATCGCAACGTCACCGAGTTCAACTACCGGATCGCCGATGCGCAGTCCGCGCACATCTTCGTCGGCGTGCAGATCAAGCGCCGCGGCGAATCGGCGGAGATCGCCGCGAACTTCGAGTCGCACGGTTTCAACAGCGTCGACCTGACGCACGACGAGCTGTCGAAGGAACACATCCGCTACATGGTCGGCGGCCGCTCGCCGCTCGCGCTCGACGAGCGCCTGTTCCGCTTCGAATTCCCGGAACGGCCGGGCGCGCTGATGAAGTTCCTGTCGTCGATGGCGCCGGACTGGAACATCAGCCTGTTCCACTACCGCAACCAGGGCGCGGACTACAGCTCGATCCTCGTCGGGCTGCAGGTGCCGCCGGCCGATCGCGCCGAATTCGAACGCTTCCTCGCGGCGCTCGGCTATCCGTATGTCGAAGAGAGCGCCAACCCGGCTTACCGCCTCTTCCTGTCGTAAAGGCTTCGTGCAATGAATCCCGAACATTCCCCGCTCGGCAAGGCCACCGTCTACGCGGCGCAGTACGATGCGTCGCTGCTGTTCCCGATCCCGCGCGCCGGCGCGCGCGAGCAGCTCGGCATCACGTCGGCGCTGCCGTTCTTCGGCACCGACATCTGGAACGCATACGAACTGTCGTGGCTCAACGCGCGCGGCAAGCCGCAGCTCGCGATCGCGACGTTCTACGTGCCGGCCGAATCGCCGAACATCGTCGAATCGAAGTCGTTCAAGCTGTATCTCGGCTCGTTCGCGCAATCCAAGTTCGACTCGGTCGACGCGGTGCGCGACGTGCTCAAGCGCGACGTGTCGGCCGCATGCGGCGCGAGCGTGTCGGTGCAGCTGGTGTCGCCGCACGAATTCGGCAAGCTCGAGATGGACGAGCTCGACGGGCTGTCGCTCGACCGGCTCGACCTCGACACCGACGTGTACGAACCCGATCCGTCGCTGCTGTCGGCAGCCGACGGCGAGAACGAGGCGCCGGTCGAGGAGACGCTCGTGTCCGACCTGCTGCGCTCGAACTGCCCGGTCACGGGGCAGCCGGACTGGGGCAGCGTGCAGATTCATTACGTGGGGCCGCAGATCGATCACGCGGGGCTGCTGCGCTACATCATTTCGTTCCGCAACCATACGGGCTTTCACGAGCAGTGCGTCGAGCGGATCTTCCTCGACATCATGCATGCGTGCAAACCGGTGAAGCTGGCGGTGTATGCGCGCTATACGCGGCGCGGCGGGCTCGACATCAACCCGTTCCGCACGAATTACAACCAGCCGATGCCGGATAACGCGCGGACGGCGCGGCAGTAAATGAGTCTGTTGGCGGCATCTTGCGGTCCGCCAACCCTCCCTGCTTGCGGAAGGGTGCGTCTCTCTAATTCGGCGCGAACATGGCGGCCCGGCACTTCGGACAATACAGGTAGATTGTTCGACCATCGTGCATGGAAATGAAGCCTCGCCTTGCCTGGTCTATCCTCCATTTCGCCGCGCCACCACCCGCTAGACGCGCTTCGCCTTCGGCATAGCAACTCGCGGCATCCAAGTCATGACTGTACGCCCGTTCCGTTACGCGGTTCGCACGCTTGAAAAACGCGCTGACATCCGTCTGCCGAAGAATGAACTGGCGGCACATATCCGCGGTTTCGCCTCCGCTGATGTCGGCCGACCACGCCCCGTTGCTGACGATTTCGACAGACCTCGGCGCAACATGAGGCACTACTCCTCGCAGCGGCGTCTTGTCGGACAACGTGCTCGCAACGGCAGTGCGGTCGAGCACGAGCAGCAACATCAGAATTGCGATCCGCATCACCATTGCACGCTTGCTCGCCGCTGCGTGGCGCTTGCCCAATGCGACCGTCATTTCGGCTGCGCCGGCAAACCGCCGAAGGTGCGTGCAAAGTTGCTCTCGATATGGGCCAGCAAACGTGTGAGCGTTTCCTGGTCTTCGTACCGATCTGCGAGCGCATCCTCATCGAGCGAATCCGGATCCATGCACTCGATCTGGTCGAGTCGCAAGCGGATCGTTTCCATCAGCACGGCCCATTCGCCCATCAGCAATGGGATGGCCATGTCGCCGCGACCTTGCCGCTGATCACTCATGTTCATTTCAGCATCATCTACGGCTGGCACTGTCATCCTGCTTTCGCTGCACTTCGGCCAATCGCTCGGCATCCCATTTCCTCCCGACCGCCGCACGATGCAGCATCGCGAGCGTAATTGGTTCACGCTCGAGGTGGTGCGGTTTTCGAAGCACCCATCGCCGAAACAGCGAATAGAGCAACCCCTCGCCTTCCATCAAAAAATATCGATGGAAATCGAAGTCGCCGGTATCGACGGCAAACCGCTCAAAAAAGCGCCACATGAAGTCATTGGCTTCGTCGCCGGTTTGACCCAGGTCTTCCCAGAGCCGGGTATGAGCAGCGAGCGGCTTCGATGGACCGAGCCCCACCTCCGACCTCACAAAAGCTTCGATCTCGTCCCAACTCACGTTTTGCATCAAAACACCCTGTCCTCGTTTCTGACGAGGCCGTTGTACCGGGAGGTCGTTCCGTGAACGATCGCGAACACGTCACGCGCAAGCAGCGCCCAACCCACGCCAGGCACGGCACGTCCGACGAACACGCTGAGTTTTCGGGTCAGGATGATCCGAAACGACTTGATACTCTGCAGCGTCACGGTTGGTAAAACCTTCCTGTTCAACTGGTGGCGGAAAATCGATCGAGCCATCACGGATGCGACGGACGTTCCTTTCGTCGCGCCGCCGAATTTCTGCCGCGTCGGCAATACCGGCCAACCCGCCAGAATCAGGATCACAGCTTCGACATCGTCGATCCCGGCCCGTGCACACGTCTCTTCTACAGCGACGAAAAAGAAAAGCTCGGCGGGTGTGAGATCCGAATGAACGCCGTAGCGGTATGTATTGCTGGTCATGGTGCGACTTCACGAAATCGTTGATCGGGAAGACGACCATACCCAGCAATCCACTTAGTCTGCTCGTTCGAATTTCATGATGCCCGTTGCCAATTACGCGTCCATCACTGTTGTCACCCGCCAGACGGACCTGTCGTCTCGCGCTCTCATCGACAGGATTCTATTCAAAGCGTAAAAATTCAGTGCCAAATGCAACAAGGCCGGTGCACGTCCATGCACCGGCCTTGTCGTACAGCTTCCGCCCTCGCGCGTTACTTCACCGGCGGCTTGTACGCGATGCAGTCGACCTCGACCTTGCAGTCGATCACCATGCTCGATTGCACGCACGCGCGTGCCGGCGGGTTCTCGCCGAAGTACGACACGAACACCTTGTTGAACGACGCGAAATCGCGCGCATCGTCGAGCCACACGCCGCAGCGCACGACGTGCTCGAGGCCGTAGCCGGCTTCCTTCAGGATCGCGATCACGTTCTCGATCGCCTGCTTCGACTGCGTGACGATCCCGCCTTCGACGACCTCGCCGTTCACCATCGGCGTCTGGCCCGACACGTACAGCCAGCCGTCGGCCTCGACCGCCCGCGCGAACGGCATCACCTGGCCGCCGGTCCCCTTCGCTTCGCCTACGCCATATCGCTTCATCGTTTCACTCCTCGTGTTGTCGACCGGAGCCGGCGCTTCAGCGCCTGCTCCTGCCCATGCAACGCACGGTTGCGGGTACGCGCGCCGGCTGCTGCGGCGCGCGGAAGATCGGAATGCGCGCGTTCAGAACGCCGCATCGGCACTGGCCGACACGCGTTCGCCGCGCGCGACGAAACCGCCGGCGCGCTCACCGGTCGGCTGGCCGTTTTCGTAAGTCAGCACACCGTTCACCCACACGGCATCGATCCCGTGCGCGGGCTGCTGCGGCTTCTCGAACGTCGCGGCGTCGATCACGCTCGCCGGATCGAACAGCACGAGATCGGCGTGATAGCCGACGTGCACCTCGCCGCGCCGAGCGAGCCCGAAGCGGCGCGCGGACAGCGACGTCATCTTGCGGATCGCCTCCTCGAGCGGCAGCAGGCTGGTGTCGCGCACGTAGTGGCCGAGCACGCGCGGGAACGCGCCCCACAGCCGCGGATGCGGCAGCGGATCGTTCGGCAGGCCGTCGGAGCCGACCATCGTCGCCGGATGCGACAGGATCCGGCGCACGTCGTCCTCGGACATGTTGTGGTACACGGCGCCGGCCGGGCGAATGCGCTGCGCGGCCTCCTGCTCGGTCACGCCCCAGTCGGCCGCGATCGCCTTCAGCAGCTTGCCCGCGACTTCCGGATGCGGTTCCGACCACGTGATCGTGATGTCGATGTCGCCCGTCACCTGCTTCAGATCGAGCGTCGACGAGCTGCGGCTGTACGGATAGCAGTCGCAGCCGACCGGCTGGTAGCGGCGCGCGCCTTCGAGCGACGCGAGCACCTCGGTGCTGCGCCCCCAGTTCGACGGGCCCGCGCACTTCAGGTGCGAGATCACGACCGGCACGCGTGCATGACGGCCGACCTGGTACGCCTCTTCCATCGCGTCGAGGATCGCGTCGAATTCGGTGCGCATGTGCGTCGTATACAGCGCGCCGGCTTGGGCGAGCGGTTCGGCGAGCGCCATCACTTCCTCGGTCGGCGCCGCGAACGCCGAGCCGTACGCAAGGCCAGACGACAGGCCGAGCGCACCGTTCGCGAGCGCCTCCTCGAGTTGCGCGCGCATGCCGGCGATCTCGCCGTCGGTCGCCGCGCGGTCGAGGCGGTCCATCTGGTTGTTGCGCAGCGCCGTATGGCCGACGAGCGCCGCGACGTTCACGGCCGGGCGCGCGTCGTTCACGGCCGCGACGTAGGCGGCGAAGGTCGGGTACTGGAACGCGCCGCGCTCGCCGAGCAGGTTCATCGGATCGGGCGGGTCGCCCGCGAGCGTCACCGGCGATGCGCTGATCCCGCAGTTGCCGACGATCACGGTCGTCACGCCCTGCGAGATCTTCGGGATCATCTGCGGCGCGCGGATCACGTGCGTGTCGTCGTGCGTGTGCACGTCGACGAAACCCGGCGCGAGCGCGCGGCCGTTCGCGTCGACGACGTTCTCGGCGAGCCAGTTCGACAGGTTGCCGATCGCCGCGATCAGGCCGTTGCGGATCGCGACGTCGCGCGTGACGGGCGGCGCGCCGGTGCCGTCGTACAACTGCGCGCCGACGATCAGCGTATCGGCGGCTTCGGGGTGCGAATGCATGGTCAGTCTCCTACCGGTTGACGGTCTCCGCCGCCGCGGTGCGCGTCGAGCGCGTGCTTGATACGGCGCAGCGATTCCCGGCCCGCATCGCCGAGCCGCAATGCGACGCCGGTGACGAGCACGTCGATCGCCATCATCATCGCGTAGCGCGATGTCGAAGGCTTGTAAATGAAATCGGTTTCGAATGCGACGACGGGGATCAGGTGGTCGGCGAGCTTCGCGAGCGGCGATGCCGGCGCGGTGAGCGCGATCAGCTTCGCGCCGTAACGCTTCGCGAGCCGGCAGCTCTCGAGCAGCTCGGGCACGCGCCCGCTCACCGACAACGCGACGACGACGGTATCGCCCGACAGCGTCGCGGCCACCATCCGCTGCAGCAGGCTGTCCTGGTAGCTCGCGACCGGCCGGCCGAAGCGCACGAGCCGGAAGCGCAGCTCGTCGGCGAGCGCGGTCGAGCCGCCGCCCTGCCCGTACACGTAGGTCATCTTCGCGCCGGCGAGCAGATCGGCCGCCGCGTCGAACGACGTGTTGCGCAGCAGCTGGTGGTTGTGCGCGAGCGCCACGCGGATCTCGTCGTAGACGATCGACGCGGGGCTCGTGTCGTCGGCCGGCGCGTCGTCGGACGGCACCAGGAAGCGCTGGCCGACGGCCGCCGCCTGCGCGACGAGCACCTTCAGCTCGCGCACGTCGCGGCAGCCGACGGCCTTCGCGAAACGCGTGACCGTGGCGACGCTGACCTCCGCGTCGCGCGCGAGCGCGCCGATGCTCGCATGCGCGGCACGCGCCAGATCGGCGAGGATGAACGCGGCGACCTTGCGCTCGGCTTCGCGCAGCTCGGGCGCGCATTCGGCGATCCGCGCGACGATGTCGAGGACCGGCGGAGCGGCCTGAGCCGGATGCGGCTCGGCCGCGGGCGAAGCGGACGGGGAAGCGGGCGTATTCATCGGCGGAAAAGGGGGTGAAGCAGGATGTTATTAAATAACATCACCGCGCCGATGCTACTTTCTGTACCATCTGCATGTCAACTTCAGTGCAATGCATAGTGATGATGGAGCGGGATGACATGAAAGTTACAAACTATCAGGAAGCGACGATCGATCCGTTCGGCAAGGGCCTGGGCAATCTGCCGAGCGCGAGCGTGCCGCTCGGCGACGCCGGCCGGCTCGAATGGAACCTGCTCGCGGAAGACGTCAGCCTGCCGGCCGCCGTGCTTTACGAGGATCGCGTCGAGCACAACCTGAACTGGATGCAGGCGTTCGTGCAGAAATACGGCGTCAAGTTCGCGCCGCACGGCAAGACGACGATGGCGCCGCAACTGTTCCGCCGCCAGCTCGACGCCGGCGCGTGGGGCATCACGCTCGCGACCGCGCACCAGACGCAGGCCGCGTATCACGGCGGCGTGCGGCGCGTGCTGCTCGCGAACCAGCTGGTCGGCCGCCAGAACATGACGATCATCGCGGGGCTGCTGTCCGATCCCGATTTCGAATTCTTCTGTCTCGTCGATTCCGCGGAGAGCGTCGACCAGCTCGGCCGCTTCTTCGGCGACGCGAAAAAATCGCTGAACGTGCTGATCGAGCTCGGCGTGCCGGGCGGCCGCGCGGGCGTGCGCGATGCCGCGCAGCGCGAGGCCGTGCTCGCCGCGATCGCGCGCTATCCGGACACGCTGAAGCTGGCCGGCATCGAACTCTATGAAGGCGTGCTGAAGGAGGAAGGCGAGATCCGCGCGTTCCTGCAGCAGGCGGTCGCGCTCACGCGCGAGCTGGCCGAAGCCGGCCGCTTCGCGCGCACGCCCGCGATCCTGTCCGGCGCCGGTTCGGCGTGGTACGACGTGGTCGCGGAGGAATTCAGGAAGGCGTCCGATGCGGGCTTCGCGGAAGTCGTGCTGCGTCCGGGCTGCTACCTGACGCACGATGTCGGCATCTACAAGAAGGCGCAGACCGACGTGTTCGCGCGCAACCCGATCGCCCGCTCGATGGGCGAAGGGCTGCTGCCGGCGCTGCAGCTGTGGGCGTACGTGCAGTCGGTGCCGGAGGCCGACCGTGCGATCGTCGCGCTCGGCAAGCGCGATGCGGCGTTCGACGCGGGCCTGCCCGAGCCGGCGCGCCACTTCCGCCCGGGCCGCGACACCGCGCCGCGCGACGTCGCCGCCGCCGAAGGCTGGGCCGTCACCGGGATGATGGACCAGCACGCGTACCTGCAGATCCCGCCGGGCGCGGACGTGAAGGTCGGCGACATGGTCGCGTTCGACATCTCGCACCCGTGCCTGACGTTCGACAAGTGGCGCCAGGTGCTCGTGCTCGATCCGCAGTTCCGCGTGACGGAAGTCGTCGAAACCTTCTTCTGACGCATGCCGCGCGCGGCGCCGCCTTGCCGCTCGCGCGGGGCGGCCGTCACGCGCGCTTCAATCCGCCGGAGTACACTGCGCTTTCGCCCTCGGGCCCGTCGCGGCCGTCATGCACGGCGCGATCGGGCCTTCAACGCTGCTTCTCTGGAGAAAGCCATGGCCGCCAAGAAGATCCTGTTCCTGACCGGCGATTTCGCCGAAGACTACGAAACGATGGTGCCGTTCCAGGCGCTGCAGGCCGTCGGCCATCACGTCGACGCAGTCTGCCCGGGCAAGCGCGCGGGCGACAAGATCAAGACCGCGATCCACGATTTCGAGGGCGACCAGACCTACACCGAGAAGCCCGGCCACAACTTCACGCTGAATGCGGCGTTCGACGACGTCGATGCGGCGCGCTACGACGCGCTCGCGATCGCGGGCGGCCGTGCGCCCGAATATCTGCGGCTCGAACCGAAGGTGATCTCGCTCGTGCGCGAGTTCGCCGAAGCCGGCAAGCCGATCGCGGCGATCTGCCACGCGGCGCAACTGCTCGCGGCCGCCGACGTGATCCGCGGCAAGCGCATTTCGGCCTACCCGGCCTGCGCACCGGAGGTGAAGCTCGCGGGCGGCGAATACGCGGACATACCGGTCGATGCGGCCGTGACCGACGCGCCGTTCGTCACCGCGCCCGCGTGGCCCGCGCATCCTGCCTGGCTCGCGCAGTTCCTCGCGCTGCTGGGCACGCGCATCGAGCTGTGAACGACGCGGGAATGAATCGAAATGATGTGAAGTGAAACGCCGGCCGGCAGCGGGTGCGTACGTGCGCTCGGCCGCGCCGGCCACGATCGGCCGACGGGGGGGCGCCCCGTCGCGGCCTGCCCTTCAGTGCGGCGCAGGCGTCGAGCCGACGTCCGCGATCCGCGACTCCAGCATCGCCAGCGCGCCCGACAGCGCGGTCAGCACGTCGTCCGGCAATTGCGCCATCGTCTGGTCGATGAACGCCTTGCGGCGCGGCAGGCACGCTTCGAACGCGGCGCGGCCGTCGGCGGTCAGCGTGACGTTGGTCACGCGGTTGTCGCGTGCATCGGACGCGCGCTCGATCCAGCCGAGCGCGTCGAGCGACTTCAACTGGCGCGTGAGCGCGCCCGGATCGATGCGCAGCACCTCGACGAGCTTCTTCTGCGACGCATGCCCGTCCATCGTGTGCAGCGCGACCATGATGCGCCAGCGCGGCATCGGCTGCCCGACGTGCGTTTCGAATGCGGTCATGAACGCACGATACGTGCGTCCGAATTGCTGCAAGATCGCGACGCGGTCCTGTTCTTCCATGCGCTCAGTTCTGTTCGTTCAATCGGTCAATCGGCCGCGACGTGCGGTTCGATCTTGCGCCGCAGCGCGATCGGCGGCACGCGACGGCACTGCCACACCGACACCACGGCGACGACGGCCGCCATCGCGACACCGAGGTGGATCGCGCCGACCAGCGATTCGCGGGCCGCTTCCAGCAGCAGCGCGCCATTATGCCCGGCACGCGTCAACTCCGCGACGAGACCGCCCTGCGCCGCGCGATCGATCAGGATCTGCGGATCGGCGAGCCGCGCGTGCCACTGCATCGCGTGGTCGGCCGACAGCGCGCTGCGCACGCCGCCCGAATACATCTGGTTGACGAGCGTGCCCGTGAGCGCGGTACCGAGCATCCCGCCGACCATGCGCAGCGACTGCAGCAGCGCCGTCGCGATGCCGAGATGCTCGCGGCCGGCCGTCTGCTGCGCGAACACGGTGAGGTTCGGCAGCACGAAGCCGAGCCCGATGCCGCCCGCGACCATCAGCGCCATCAGCATCCAGGCCGGCGTCGCGTGGGTCGCCACGACGACGCCCGCGCAGGCGGCCGCGAACAGCACGAAGCCGACGTGCAGCATCGCGTTCGGGTTGCGGATGCGCGTGATGACGCGGCCGTTCATGATGCTGCCGATCGTGATGAACACGACGAGCGGCGTGATCACGAGCCCCGCTTCCTTCGGCGACATCCCGAAGCCGCCCTGGAACAGCAGCGGCGCGTAGAACAGCAGCGAGAACATCGAGAAACCGGCGAGGATCGCGAGCACGAACAGCGCGGACAGCGCGCGGTTGGCGAACATGTCGAACGGCAGGATCGGCTGCGCGCAGCGCTTCTCCCAGTGCCACAGGCCGGCGCCCGCCGCGACCGCGACGACGAGCAGCAGCGACGCCCAACTCATGACGCCGTACTTCGGCAGCCATTCGACGAACAGTTGCAGCGCGCCGAGCGACAGCGCGATCAGGAGCGCGCCCGGCCAGTCGAGCCGCATCTTGCGATCGTGCTCGACGTGGCGCAGGTGCGGCAGGTAGCGCCACACGAAGAACAGCGACAGGATGCCGATCGGCAGGTTCACGTAGAACACCGAGCGCCAGCCGAACGATTGGGTCAGGAACCCGCCCAGCGACGGCCCGACCGCATTCGCGATGCCGAACGCGGAGCTCATCAGCACCTGCCAGCGCAGCCGCACGACGGAATCGGGAAACAGATCGGGAATGCATGCGAACGCGGTGCCGACCAGCATCCCGCCGCCGATGCCCTGCAACCCGCGCGCGAGCACGAGGGTCAGCATGTCGTTGGCCATCCCGCAGAGCACCGACGCGCCGGTGAACACGACGATCGACGCGATCACGAACGGCTTGCGCCCATAGTAATCGCCGAGCCGGCCGAAAATCGGCACGGTAATCACGGAGCTGAGCAGGTACGAGGTCGCGACCCATGCGTACAGGTCGAAGCCGCGCAGTTCGGCGACGATGGTCGGCAGCGCAGTGCCGACGACCGTCTGGTCCAGCGCGACCAGCATGGTGACGAACGAGATCCCGATCATCGCGAGCAGCGATTCGCGGAACGGCAGGACTTGCCCGCTCGAATGGTGGGCGGCAGTATGGACGGCCATTTTTTGTCGATGCAACTTTTGCCGGGTCAAATAATCTCAAAATTCTAGCATGCCGGAGTAATCTAGGCTGGCGATGGTTCAGGGCCCGTTCAGGCCAAGGAGAAAGATGGAACCGATTTCAATCAACCCCGCGACGACGCTGTCGCCGGAGGACCGGGACGCGCTGCGGCGCGCGAAGCAGGTGCTGGAAAGCCCGTCGCTGACGATGAAGCTGACGGGCGTGCTCGGCGCGCCGGTCGAGAAGATGATCGCGCGGCTGCCGGACTTCGCGACCGGCAAGATCAACGATGCGACGCAGCTCGCGCTGCGCAAGTGCCTGAACATCGCGCTGCGCACGCTCGGCAAGCCGCAGGCGCCGGACGCCGAGCCCGACAAGCCCAGCAATCTGCTGCACAAGCTCGCGGTCGCGACGGCCGGCGCGGCGGGCGGCGCATTCGGCTTTCTCGCGCTGCCGGTCGAGCTGCCGGTGACGACCACGCTGATCTTCCGCTCGGTGTGCGACATCGCGCGCAGCGAGGGGGAGGATCTGACGTCGGTCGATACGCAGCTGCAGTGCCTCGCCGTGCTCGGGATGGGCGGCCACCCGGACAAGCAGGAGGAGGACGCCGATCTCGGCTATTTCGTGCTGCGCGGCGCGCTCGCGCAGGCGATCTCGAAGGCGTCGTCGGACATCACGGCCAAAGGCATCGCCGCGCACAGCTCGGCGGCCGTGTTCAAGCTCGTGCAGACGGTGGCCTCGCGCTTCTCGGTGCAGGTGACCGAACAGATGGCCGCGAAGTCGATCCCGGCGATCGGCGCCGTGCTCGGCGCGACCGTCAACACGCTGTTCATCGACCACTTCCAGCAGATGGCGCACGGCCACTTCACCGTGCGCCGGCTTGAACGCAAGTACGGCCCGGTGGCCGTCCAGGCCGCCTATCAGGCAATCGACGCCTCGCCCGCGCGCTGAGCCGCGCGCTCGAGCGCGACGCGGCGCAGGAACGCGGCCGCGCGGTCGAGCGCGTCGCGCGCCTCCGGCACCATCGGCGCATACAGCTGCCACACGTGCGGCATGTCGGGCCACACCTCGATCTCCACCGCCACGCCGGCCGCCTTCGCCTTGTCCGCGACGCGGCGCGAATCGTCGAGCAGCACCTCGGTGCTGCCGACCTGGATGTACAGCGGCGGCAGGCCGGTGAAATCGGCGTGGAGCGGCGATGCGTACGGATGCGTCGCCGGCGTGTCGCCGAGATACAGCTTCGCGGCCTTCGGCAGCGCCGCGGCCGCGAACATCGGGTCGCGGCCGTCGTTGCTGCGCATCGTGTCGCCGGTGCCGGCCAGATCCGTCCACGGCGAGAACAGGATCGCGCCGGCCGGCAACGGCTCGCCGCGATCGCGCAGCGCGACGAGCGTCGCGAGCGCGAGGCCGCCGCCCGCCGAATCGCCGCCGAGCACGATCGACTCGGGCGGCGTGCCGAGCGCCAGCAATTGCCGGTATGCGGCGAGCGCATCGTCGAGCGCGGCCGGGAAGCGGTTTTCGGGCGCGAGCCGATAGTCGAGCGAGAACGCGCGCACACCCGCGCGCTTCGTCAGCCCGAACACCAGCGGCCGGTGCGTCTTCGTCGAACAGAAGTAGTAGCCGCCGCCGTGGAAATACAGCAGCGTGCGGCCGGACCCGCGGCCCGTGGCGGTGTCGGTGCGCTCGAGCCATTCGCCGCGCAGCGGCGCGTCGCCGGCGCCGAAGCACGGGCGCAGCCGGTAGCCCGACGGCGGGCGGCGCGGCACGATCATCCGCAGGTCGGTAAAGCGCCGGGCACGCGCGGGGTCGAGCACCTCGCGCGTGGTTTCGGGACGAAACTGCCAGCGCAGCAGCCAGCAGGCGAACTTGCTTTGCCAACTCATCGGACGCCCTCCGTCATCGCAATGTGACGATGGTACGGGCGAACGTGCGCGCGTCGCTCGACAGGTGCCTCTACATCGAACGCCTGCGCTCAGTTCGCCGGCATCACCTGGCCGCGGATCTCGCCGGACGGGTGTTCCTTCGTATGAATGTTGAAGTACCACTTGCCGCTCATCAGGTCGGTGACCTGCGCGTCGGTGAGTTCCTTCGATCCCTTGATCGGGCTCGTCAGCTCGTCCTTCGGAATCGGAACCTGCACGCCGGCGTTCTGGCCGACCGGCGCGGGCCCGTGGAAATGCGCGGCCGTGGCCGGCCCCGTGAGGTGTTCGTAGGTGACCGTCCACTGCAGCATGCGGGTGGCCGTGTCGTAGGTGGCGGCGACGGCGCCCGAGCCCTTGGTCGCCGTCGGCGGCACTTCGCTCGACGGCTGCAGACTGGCGGACAGGCGCACCGTTTCGGCAGCGGCGCTGCCGGCGGCCAGCACGCCCGCGAATAACGCGACCTGGAGCAAACGCAGCTTGAGCATGGATTCTCCTTGTACGACGTGGACGCCACCCGGACGGGGGCGCCAGTTGCGATGGTAGTCGATTGCGGTCGATCCGGGCAGCCTGCCGAAACGTGGAAGAGACCTTTGCAGCAGGCCCCCTGAATCGCGACGCGGCCTTTCGCTACACTTCGCTTCACAGTTGCTTGTTTCCTTCGTCCGAAGGAGTCTGCGAGTATTCACGCGGCCGCCCGGCCGCGTTTTTTTTGCGTGTATCGACCGGCACGCGACATGCCGCACACGAACGTCTCTTTCCGGAATAAGAAGCATGACGAATCGTTTTTCATCTCGCGAACGCCGCGATCGAAACGCATGCCGACGCGTGCCGGGACCCGACCGCGTACCCCGCATGTTGTCACGATACGTGTAATACGGTATTGCGAGAACCCGGGTCGACACGTGTTTTCCCGCGCAGGAAAATGATCGCGTGTTGTCGTGACTGGAAAGTTGACCGTGCCGGCCCGTCTCCCGCTGCCCCGCCCGACCCGCCCCGTCCGCGCCCGCCCGCTGCTGGCGGGACTCTGCTCCGCCGCCGCCCTCTACGGCGCGCCCGCCGACGCGCAGGAATTCTCGCTGTTCACCGGCCCGCTGTGGGGCGGCGGCCAACGCACGTATTCGTGGGCGTTCGATTACCAGGAAGGCTTGAGCCCGCATACCGCGCTCGGCTTCACGTGGTACAACGAAGGGCACATCCCGAATCACCACCGCGATGGCCAGGCCGTGCAGTTCTGGGGCCGCATGCCGCTCGATCGCCGCCGGCTGGTGCTGTCGGCCGGCGCGGGCCCGTATCGCTACTTCGACACGGTGCCGGCCGCCGAAGGCCGCGGTTACTCGAATACGCATGGCTGGGGCGTGTTGATGAGCGTGCGCGCCGCGTACTACACGTCACACCGCTGGATGGCCCAGCTTCAGGTCAACCGCGCGCAGGTGTTCGGCGGGCCCGACACGACGGCGGTAATGTTCGGTGTCGGCTACCAGCTCGATGCGCCCGACACGCCGGGCCCGCGCGACACCGCGCTGCCGCGCGCGAGCCGGGTCACGCACAACGAAATCACGGCGATGCTCGGCGAGACGATTCTCAACAGCCGCTCGTCGCCGTCGACGCTCGGCGGCAGCCTCGAATACCGGCGCGGCCTGACGCGTTCGATCGACTGGACCGCGACGTGGATGTACGAAGGCGCGAAGCAGGCGGTCCGCCGCAACGGCGTCGCCTCCCAGCTGTGGCTCACGCGCGCGTTCCTGAACGACAAGGTCACGCTGGCGGCCGGCGCCGGCGCGTATTTCACCGTCAACCAGCGCAACCGCGAAGGCCAGCCGGGCCCCGGCGACGGCCGCCTCTCCGGCATCGTGTCGATCTCGGCCAGTTACCGGATCTCCGAGCGCTGGCTCGCGCGCGTCACGTGGAACCGCGTGGTCACGCGCTACGACCGCGACACCGACGTGATCCAGGCCGGCCTCGGCTACCGGTTCTAGTCGGGCGCACTCGCCGGGCGCGCCGCCCGCGTCACGCGCGATAGCCCGGATCGATCCGGTCGACGATGCGCTGCAGCGCGTCGAACGCGTCCTGCCCCGCGCCATGCTTCGGATCGAAATTCAGCGAATCGCGCACGCACCCTTCGAGAACGGGCGGCGCAATCGGCAGCGCATCGCCGATCGCATGCGTCGCGATCTGCACCTCGCACGCCCGGTTGAGCAGCCACATCAGCGAAAACGTCTGCGCGAGCGTCGCGCCGATCGTCACGGGCCCGTGGTTGCGCAGCAGCAGCACGGGCCGCCCGAGCGCGCTGTCGACGATGCGCCGGCCTTCCTCGAGATGCACGGTGATGCCTTCGAAGTCGTGATACGCGACCTTCCCGTACAACTGCGCGGCATAGAAATTCGAGAACGACAGCCCGTCGCGCGAACAGCACACGGCCATCGTCGGCGTCGTGTGCACGTGCATCACGCAGTGCGCATCGGGGAGCGCCGCATGGATCGCACTGTGGAACGTGAACCCGGCCGGATTGATCGGCCAGTCGGAATGACCGATCACGTTGCCGTCGATGTCGATCTTCACGAGGTTCGATGCGCACACCTCGCGGTAATGGAGCCCGAACGGATTGATCAGGAAATGCCCGTCCTCGCCCGGCACGCGCAGCGAGATATGGTTGTAGATGAGCTCGGTCCAGCCGAGGTGGTCGAAGATGCGGTAGGCAGCCGCGAGCTGCACCCGCGCCTGCCATTCGGCTTCGGAAAAGCGCGCGGGGCGCGTGAACGGCTGGTTCGGTACACGTTGCATGGGGAACTCCGGTTGCGCGGGCGCGCAGCGTAGCGGTGCGCGTCGTCCATCGTCTGCCGGCGCCGCGCAGGGTGCGGATCCCGCACGTGCGGCGGCACGTCGTTCGGCACCGTTCCGGCCCGCATTGCGCGAGCGGTCCGGCGCCCTTCACGATTCACATATCGTTGCGCACACAACCATATCATCTTTCCCCGCGCGCCGGTATCGCGGGTTTTGCCGGAGCCGTTCCCGCCCTTACAACTGATCGTCGACCGGCAGCAGCGTGAAGATGCCCGTCATCACGTTGCGCAGCAGCCCCGCATGCGGGTCGACGTGATAGGTGGTGGTCCGGCCGCCCTCGGTGCCCGTCCATTCGAGCGCGGGCGGGCTGCCGTCGGCCCCCTTCGCGAGCGTGACGCGATAGCTTTCGTCCGGCTGCGTCACGCGCGCGAAAATCGCCGCGGCCTGCTGCGCGAGCACCGGGCTGTGGATCACGAGCGCGAGCTCGGTGTTCAGGTACGCGGAACGCGGGTCGAGATTCAGCGAGCCGATCACGAGAATCTGCCGGTCGATCACGTACGCCTTCGCGTGCAGGCTCGCACGCGAGCGCGAGCCGAACAGCCGCGCCGGCTGCTGATCCGGCTGCGACTTGAATTCGTACAGCTCGACGCCGCGCCGCAGCAACGGCACGCGATACGGCGCATAGCCGGCCTGCACCGCGACCGCGTCGGTCGCCGCGAGCGAATTCGTGACGATCGCGACGCGCACGCCGCGCGCGGCCGTCTCGCCGAGGATCTTCACGCCGGCGTCGTGCGGCACGAAGTACGGCGAGAACGCGAGGAATTCCTTGCGCGCGCCGCGCGTGAGCTCGGCCAGGCGCTGCATCGGCGGGCTCACGTACGTGCCGGTCGGCCGCGCGACCTTGGTCGGTGCATCGACCTTGAATTCGGCCGGCGCCCATACGAGTTCGAGTTCGTCGCGCGCGATCTGCCGCGCGAGCGGCGTCGCGTTCAGCGGCTTCGCGTTGTACGGATCGGCATTCTTGCGCCAGTGCTCGCGCAGTTCGTCGCGCATCGCGTCGAGATCCTTCGGATCGAAGGTCTGATGATTGAGCACGCGCAGCGGATAGCTGCTCGCGCTCGCCCAGTACTCGTCGAAGCTCGTCGAGATGTCGTGCGTCACGGGGCCGGCCGCCAGCACGTCGAGATCGCGGAACTGCAGCGTCGGGCTCGCACTGAAGTATTCGTCGCCGAGATTGCGGCCGCCGACGATCGCGAGCTGGTTGTCCGCGATCATCGCCTTGTTGTGCATCCGCCGCGTGAAGCTGTCGATCCGCGTGAAGAAGTTGGCCGTACGCTCGACCATGCCGCGCTGCGATGCGCCGAACGGGTTGAACACGCGGATCTCGATGTTCGAATGCGTATTCAGCGCAGCCATCACGCGGTCGATATCGTCGAAGTTCAGGTCGTCGACCAGCATCCGCACGCGCACGCCGCGATCGGCCGCGTACAGCGCCGCGCCGAGCAGCAGCTTGCCGGTCGTATCCTCGGTCGCGATGTAGTACTGCATGTCGAGCGTCTTCGTCGCCGCACGCGCGAGCGCGATGCGCATCTGCAACGCGGTGGCGCCGTCGGCCAGCAGCCGGAAGCCCGACTGCCCCGGATGCGCGGCCTCCGGCGCGGCCAGCGCATCGCGCAACGGCGTCGCGGTAGCGGCCGGCAACGCGTGGGAGACGGGGCGATCGAGCGAAGTGGCAGGCGGATGCGTCGCGCAGGCGGCGAGCGGCAGCAGCGCACAGACGATCAGCGCGCGGGCCTGGCGGCATGCGGCGCGCCACGGCAGCGCGGCCGGTGCGCGCCGGATCAAGGACGTGAGCACGGAAGCTTCCTCGACAGTCGGATCAATGGGCACGTCATTGCCGCGGCGCGCGGCTGACAGGCGGTCCCGATCGATTCTAGTGGGCGCCCGACGAACCGGTCAATTGGGCGGGCCGAGCATGCCGCGCCGTTGCTCCGACCCATCTCGCGGTACATCGCTCGGTTCGAAATGGCTGCGTACGTAGTCGATATGGTCTGCATCGCGGGTGCGCGTCTCTTGGAGCCGGCGCGTGCGAATCGCCCCGCACACGACCGGGTGCCGCAATGACAGCAACCCGGGTGCCTGCTCGTCCTCCATCGTCATCCCGGCCATGTCGATCCGATGTGCTCGCGCAGCATGCGCGCCACGCCCGTATGTCGATGCACGCACATCGTGTTGCGCGACGCGAGCGCGATCGCCTCGTGCAGCTTCGCGTCGGTCGCGCCTGCGACGGCCGCGTCGCCGTTCGCGTGCGCGGTTTCGAGCGCATAAGCGGCGGCAGGCGCGCCGAGAAAACAAAACCCCACGCCCGAACAACGAGCGTGGGGTTTTTCATGTCGCTTGCCGATCGCCGGCGCGGACGGCCGGCGATCCGCCGCGCGATCGGCTGCGGAATCAGCTACCTTTCGCGATGCGATCCTCGATGTGCTGCGCACGGCTCGACGAAGACGGGTGCGAGCTCATCATCGAGCTCTGGCCGCCGTCGAGCTTCGCGAGCTTCTGGAACGCGGTGACGAGGCCCTTCTGGCTCATGTTCTTCTGCTTCATCAGGTCGAACGAGTAGTCGTCGGCCGCGCTTTCCTGCGACTGCGAGAACTGCGCGTTGATGAACTTCTCGGTGATGTCGCCGAGCTGCGAGCTCGTCAGCGCCGCCACGCCCGGCGAAGCCGCGCCGGCCGCGGTACGCGCCGCGCTCACCGCATACGCCGTCTGCATCGCCTTCTTCGAGTGGCCGAGTGCGACGTGGCCCATTTCATGGCCGATCACGCCGCGCAGCTCGTCGTCGTTCATCATGTCCATCAGGCCGCTGTACACGCGCACGCAGCCGTTGCCCATCGCCCACGCGTTGACGTCCTTGGTCAGGTAGACCTTGGAGTTGATCTTCTGGCCGTTCAGCGTCATGTCGCCGAAGCCCTTCATCACCTTCGCCAGGCGCTTCGCGTACGCGCTGTTCGGCGGCGCGATCTTCGATTCGGCGTCGCTCGCTTTGCACGACTCGTTCGACAGCGCGGCGATGTCGCTGTCCGACAGCGTCGCCGCCTTGTACAGGTTGGTCCCCGCCGACGTCAGGCTGTTCGCGTCAAGGTTCTGTACCCCACCGCACGCGCTCAACAGAAACGCCACGCCACACGCCGCCACCGCTTTCTTGAGTTGCATCCCGGAATCCCTCGATAGTTGTATTTGGGAGCGGCGATTTTGCATAATCCGGCGGAAAATTACCAGATGTTTACATCACATGACATGTCTATTACTCGGTAGATTGAAAATAAGTGTCAAATCATGACCGAATTGACGACAAAAAGCGCCGCAATTGTCGCGCTCGGGCGACGGCCGCAACGGAAGCCGGAAACGGTGTCGCTCAGGCCGTCTGGCGGCGGCGGCGCGTCAGGCGGCGGGCGACCAGCATCGGCAGCCGCACTGCAAAGCCGGTGAAAAGACGCAAGTGCATCCACGCGAGCAGCGCGTTGTCGCGACCGTAGTGAAAGTGCGACACGCCGCCTTCGTGCCGGCCGAAATAGCGCACCGGCGCGTCGATGCGGATCGGACGCACGCCGGCCCAGCACAGCCGCACGGCCGCTTCGGGATCGAAGTCGAAGCCGCGCATCCACGGCTGGCGCCGCATGATCGCCGCCAGCGGCGCGACCGGATACACGCGAAAGCCGTACAGCGAATCGCCGATGCCGGCCCAAAGCGTCTCGAGGTCGGCCCACGCGTTCGACAGCCGGCGCCCCTGCACGCGCAACTGCGGCGCGCTCGCGTCGAACTTCGGCACGCCGAGCACCATTGCGTCGGGCGCGGCCTGCGATGCCGCCATGAAAGCGGGAATCAGGTCGGCCGGATGCTGGCCGTCGGAATCCATCGTCAGCACGTGCGTGAAGCCGCTCGCGGCCGCCGCGTCGAGGCCCGCGAGCACCGCGGCGCCCTTGCCGCGATTCTCCGGCAGTACGATCACGCGCAAGCCGGGATCGCGCTCGGCCATCGCCTGCAGCCGTTCGGCGCTGCCGTCGGTGCTGCCGTCGACGACGACCCACACCGGGTTCCACTGCGCGCGTGCATTGCGCACGGTCGTGTCGACCTTGGCGCCCGGGTTGTAGCTCGGAATCAGGACGAGATGGGTGGACGACGCGTGCAGCCTGGACATGGGAACAGCCGATGACGAAGACGGGGATCCTGACAAAAGTGTATGACTTGCCGACGAACGCTCGCACGCGTCGTCGACCTCGGTTGCATGCCGGGCCGATTGCCGGATCGCGAGGCTCTCGCGCTTCATGGCAGCCACTCCATCGCATGACCGGCGCTGGCCTCGATCTCGACCAGCAGGTCGTCGCGACACACGTGCGCATGCACGAACAGCGGCCGCACGTGAGAACCGGCCGCATCGCGCAGCACGCGGTCGATCCCGGTCAGCGCCGCGGTGTCGCCGGCGTCGCGCACGTAGACGCGATAGCCGAGGTCGGCGAGCGAGTATGGGCCGTGCCCCTGCCGCGCGGCCTGCTCGAGCACCGCCGCGAGATTCGCGACCGTCTCGCGCGTCTGCGCGACGACGTCGCCGCGATGCACGGTGCGATGCCCGACGATGCTCGCGGTGCCCGATACGAACAGCACCGGCGCCGCATCGCCATCGGCCCATGCGGCGGCGCGTGCGAACGTCGGCGCACGCGGGCCGTACTGCGCCGGATAGTGATACGCGCTGACCTGGCGCGGATTCTCGACGGCATCGGCCGGCGTGCGGCTCGCGAGGAAATGAATCGCGAGCGGCGCGGCAGGCGGCGTATCGCCCGCGACCGGCACGACCGAGCCGAGCGCGCATGCGGCCGGCACGCCGCCCGTCAATGCGCGCCGGCACGCATCGAACGCGTGCTGACGGCCGATATTGAACTGACGATAGCGCTCGATCCCGAACTGCACCGCGTTGATCGCCGGCACCGTGTTCCAGATCCGCAGCGGATGCGGCATGCCGAGCGTATCGAGCAGGCCGAACAGCGCGTGGTACGCATCGAACGTCGCGCGTTCGAGCGGCGTGCCGCCGTCGCGCGGCGCGTCGTACGCCGCGTCCGTCTCGTGCACGACGAGGCTGCCGAACACGAGCCCCGCCGCTTCGCTGTAGCGGTAGTGCAGCGCACCGCGCCGTTCGCTGCGCAGGTCGTGCGCGTCGCATTGCCAGAGTTCGCAGACGGCATCGCCCGGCGCGACTTCGGCGCCGAGCAGCGCCATCCGCACCGGCGCGACCGGCAAGCCGGGCGCAACATCGGTCAGCATCCGCGCCAGCGCCTGCGCGCGCGATTCGTGCGGCGTGCCCGCGGCGCCGATGCACACCGCGCCCAGCGCGCCGGGAAACACGCGATCGAGTGCGTCGCCACGGCCGCGCGCATCGTGCAGCAGCGCGACGAGCCGCGCATCGCTCATCTGGACGAGCCGCAGCGCGCGGTCGCCGCCGTGCGCGAACGGCGCGGCGGCGGGGGACGGCGAACACGGTTGCCGTTCGGCGTCGACTGGTTGCACGGACACTTCGATTTCCTCACTATGGGGGCGCAGGCCGAACGACGACGCGGCCCTGCACCGCGGTGCGTTACATCAGGCCAATGCGGTCAGGCCAACGCGACACGCCGCGTCATGCGAGCCCGCCGTTGACGGACAACACCTGCCCCGTCACATAGGCCGCGGCGTCGGATACCAGATACGCGACCATCGCCGCGACTTCGTCGGGCCGGCCCGCGCGCTGCGCGGGCACGAGCTGCCTGATGCGTTCGGCGGGAAACGCCTGTTCGGCCATCGGCGATGCGATGATCCCGGGCGCCACCGCATTCACGGTGATGCCGCGCGACGCGAGCTCCAGCGACAGCGACTTCGTCGCGCCGATCAGCCCCGCCTTCGCGGCCGCGTAGTTGGCCTGCCCGCGATTGCCGGTCACGCCGGCCACCGATGCGATGTTGACGATCCGTCCGTGCCGCGTGCGGATCATCGGCAGCAGTAGCGGCTGCGTGACGTTGAAAAAACCGTTGAGCGTCACGTCGATCACGCTGCGCCACTGCTGGCGCGACATGCCGGCCATCGGCGCGTCGTCGTGGATGCCCGCGTTGTTGACGAGGATCTGCACCGGTGCCTCGTCGATGAACGGCTTCAGCGCGGCAAGCGTCGCGTCGGCATCGGTCACGTCGAACGCGATCGCGTGCGCGGCGCCGCCGGCCGCGACGATCTGCTGCGCGACCGCCTGCGCGTGCGCGAGATGGCGGTTCGCATGCACCCACACTTCATGGCCGGCCTGCGCGAGCGCCGTGCAGATCGCCTGCCCGAGCGCGCCGCTGCCGCCCGTCACGAGCGCCCGCATCGAATGGCTCCGTTCATCGCGTTTTCACCTCGATCGACGCAGCCGCGCATCGTCCGCCGAGCGCCGCCGCGTGCCGTCTTCATCGTTGCGCCGCGCGCTGCGCTACGCCGCTGCGCGACACCGTCACTTCGTGCGATGCGCGGCGACGTACGCCGCCAGCGCGCCGAGCGTCGCAAAGATCTTTTGGTTGTCCGGATTGTCCGAGCGCAGCTCGAAGCCGTATTGCTTCGAAATCAGCAGCGCGATTTCCAGAATGTCGATGGAGTCGAGCCCGAAACCTTCGCCATACAGCGGCGTGTCGGCCGTCACTGTATCGAGCGAGACGTCTTCGAGATTCAGTTCGCCGATGATCAGCGTGGCGAGCTCTTGTTCCAGTGCGTTCATCATGCGTGCGTGCAGGCGGCCCATGGCAGCGGGAGGCGCCCGGAAACGGCAACCGTCGTGCACGCCCGGCGCGTGCGAATCTCCGTCCCTCCGGCCTCTGCCGGCTTCCCCGCCTGCGTCGTTTGGGGATCGTTTGTAAAAGTTACGCGGATTCTAGACGAAGGGTATCGGGCCGTATACCGCGAATGGTTACAAGACTGGCGAGCCGCCGCCGTGGCCCGTTTCGGCCACGAATACACGAGACGCTTGAGCCGCTTTGGATGGAAATGCACCGACCCCGCGAAACCGTTCGTCCCGCGCCATACAATCGGTTACAAAAGCCGGTCGCGGCCGCCCCGAACGGGCGCTGCCGCGGCCCTAAAATGAGCGTGCCCGACCACCGGCCCGAACCCGCGTCCGGGCCGCCATTCATATGATGTTTGACGGCCCGACCGCGCGTCCGCCGACGATCCACCCGATGTCTCCAGTCATGCCGCGTCCGCTCTTGTGCCCCGTTCCGGTTCGCCCGCCCGTCCGCCGCCGCCATCCGGCCGCCGGCCGGTGCACACGCGGCGCGCCCGGAGGCCGCCGATGAGCCGCCTGCTGCCCGTCGTGCGCGGCATTGCGGCGGCCGGCGCCGTGGCCGCCTACCAGGTGGGCGCACACTACGCGAGCGCGACACCCGGCGCGCACGGCTTCGGCCTCGCAATGGCGCTCGTGCCGCCGCTGCTGCTCGCGCTGGGCGCGGCGCTGCGCTCGCCGCGGCGCGCATGGCTCGTGCCGGCATGGCTGCTGGCCGCCGCCGCGCTGTGGGTCGCGCGCGCGCCGCTCGCGCAGCACTTCGAATGGGGTCTGTATCTGGAACAGGCGAGCTTCAACGTGGCGATGGCGCTGCTGTTCGGCCGCACGCTCGTGGCCGGCCAGGTGCCGCTGTGCACGCGCTTCGCGGCGATGATCCACGGCACCGTCACGCCGGCCGTCGCGCGCTACACGCGGCGGATCACGCTCGCGTGGACGCTGTTCTTCGTCGCGACCGCCGCCGTGTCGACGCTGCTGTTCGCGACCGCGCCGATCGTCACGTGGTCGACGTTCGCGAACTACCTGTCGCTGCCGCTCGTCGCCGTGATGTTCGCCGCCGAGCATGCATGCCGGCGTTTCGCGCTGCCGCACGAGCCACGGCCGCGGATGATCGACGCGGTGCGCGCGTATCGCGCGTCGACCCACGCGTCGCAGGCCTCGCGATGAATTCATGACCGGCGCGGCTTCACGGCCGCGCCGGCCTTCGTTCCCGTCTTGACCGATTTATGCCGACTCACCCGCTGGTATTCCATGCCTCGCCCGACCAGACGATCGCCTGGCGCGACGGCTCGCCCGTCACCGTGCGCGCCTTCGTCGCCGACGTCGCGCGCGTGGCCGCCGCGCTGCCCGCCGGCGGCCACGTGTTCAACGTGTGCCGCGACCGCTATCGCTTCGCGGTCAGCCTGTGCGCGGCGCTCGTCGCCGGCAGGATCAGCCTGCTGCCGTCGACGCATACGCCGGAAATGGTCCGCCAGCTCGCGTCGTTCGCGCCCGACGCGTTCTGCCTGCACGATGCGCCCGACTGCGCGATCGACCTGCCGCGCTTCGCGTATCCCGACGCCGCGCCCGGCGAATGCACGAGCGACGCGCCGTTCGCCGTGCCGCAGATCGACGCGGCGCGGATCATGGCCTACGTGTTCACGTCCGGCTCGACCGGCGCGCCGGTGCCGCACCGCAAAACCTGGGGCTTCCTGGTCGGCTGCGTGCGCGCGGCGGCCGAGCGCCTAGGGCTGCTCGACGGCCGCGCGGCCACGCTGATCGGCACGGTGCCCGCGCAGCACATGTACGGCTTCGAGTCGACGGTGCTGCTCGCGCTGATCGGCGGCCTCGCGTTCAGCAACCGCCAGCCGTTCTACCCGGGCGACATTCGCGACGAGCTCGACGCGATCCCGCAGCCGCGCGTGCTCGTCACGTCGCCGATCCACCTGCGTGCGCTGCTGTCGGCCGGCCATGCGCTGCCGCGCGCGGCGCTGGTGCTGTCGGCCACCGCGCCGCTGTCGGAAAAGCTCGCGTGCGAAGCCGAGGCCGCGCTCGACGCGCCGCTCGTCGAGATCTACGGCAGCACCGAGACCGGCCAGATCGCGACCCGTCGCACGTCGCAAGGCGCGGCGTGGGACCCGTTCCCGGGCATCCGGCTCGACGCGCGCGACGCACGCGACGATCCGGCCGGCGGCGACAGCGGGCCGACGGTCTGGGTATCGGGCGGGCACGTCGAGACGCCCGTGCCGATGGGCGACGCGCTCGAGCTGCTCGGCGACGGCCGGTTCCTGCTGCACGGCCGCAAGGCCGACCTCGTCAACATCGCCGGCAAGCGCACGTCGCTCGCATATCTAAATCATCAGCTCAACGCGATCCCCCGAGTGGTCGACGGCGTGTTCTTCATGCCCGACGAAGCCGCGCCCGCGCGGGGTGACACGGCGCTCGAACCGGTCACGCGGCTCGTCGCGCTGGTCGTCGCGCCGACGCTCGCGGCCGCCGATCTGCAACGCGCGCTGCGCGAGCGAATCGACCCCGCGTTCATGCCGCGCCCGCTCGTGTTCGTCGATGCGCTGCCGCGCAACGAAACGGGCAAGCTGCCGCGCGACGTGCTGGCCGCACTCGTCGCGCGTCATGCGCGCGCCGCCACCGCGGCGGCCACGACGGTCGTTCCGCCGGCCGAGGGCGACCCGGCCGGCACGCCGTCGCCCTCGCCCTCGCCCTCGCTCGCGTTCACGATCGCCGCCGACCATCCCGCGCTGCCCGGCCACTTTCCCGGCCATCCGGTCGTGCCGGGCGTCGTGCTGCTCGATCACGCGATCCATGCGATCGGCGCGGCGCTGAACCGTCCGCTGCACGCGTGGCGGCTCGGCGCCGCGAAATTCCTGAGCCCGGTCGCACCCGGCGAACCGCTCGATCTCGCGTACGACGCCGCGGCCGGCGGCGCGATCCGCTTCACGGTGCGCGCCGGTTCGCGCGAGGTCGCGACCGGCGTGCTGTCCGCGCCACCGGCCGCGCGGGATGGCGCGCAGCCATGAAGCGCACCGCGTGGGCCGAGCGTCAGGAGCGCAGCAACGCGGGCTTGCTGCGCGCGATGACGTGGATCTCGCTGCGCTTCGGCCGACAGCGCGCGCGCATCGTGCTGCACCTGATCGCGACGTATTTCGTGCTGTTCTCGCCGGCCGCGTGCGCGGCGTCGCGCGACTACCTGCGCCGCGTGCTCGACCGCCCCGTGCGCTGGCGCGACGTGTACCGGCACGTGTTCACGTTCGCGGCGACGATCCACGATCGCGTGTACCTGATGAACGGGCGCTTCGACCTGTTCGACATCCGGCTGCACGGCGAAACGCTCGTCGACGCTGCGCTCGCGGGCGGACGCGGCGCGTTCCTGATGGGCGCGCACCTCGGCAGCTTCGAGGTCGTGCGCGCGATCGGCCGCACGCGCCCGGACCTGCGCGTGGTCGTCACGATGTACGAGCAGAACGCGCGCAAGATCAACGCGACGCTCGCGGCGGTGAACCCGGCCGCGCAGCCGGAAGTGATTCCGCTCGGGCAGGTCGACTCGATGCTGAAGGTGCGCGAGCGCCTCGACGCAAATTGCATGGTCGGCATGCTCGCCGACCGCACGCTGCTCGACGACGCGGCCGCGTCGCTGCGGCGCCTGCCGCTGCTCGGCGCGCCGGCCGCGTTCCCGGTCGGCCCGCTTTACATGGCCGCGATGCTGAAGCGCCCGGTGATCTTCATGACGGGCCTGTATCGCGACGGCAACCGCTACGACGTGCACTTCGAGACCCTTGCCGATTTCTCCGACGTGCGGCGCGATACGCGCGCGGCGGCGGTCGACGCGGCGCTCGCGCGCTTCGTCGCGCTGCTCGACAGGTACTGCCGCGCGGCGCCGTACAACTGGTTCAACTATTTCGATTTCTGGCAAGGCGGCGACGCCGCGCCCGCGCGCCGCGAGCCGGTGCACGCCGGCGCCGACCTGCCCGCCACGAGGGATTCCGACGCATGATCGCCGCTCGCCGCTGCCTGTTCCCGTTCTCGTTGCCCATGGCCGCGCGCATCGCCCGCGTGCTCGCCGCCAGCGCCGCCGCAACCGCGCTGGCCGTGCCTGCGCACGCGGCCGATGCCGGTTCGGCCTGGACCCTCGACCGGCTGATGTCGACGCTCGCGCAGCACAAGTCGGGCCGCGCGACCTTCACCGAGACGAAGCACCTGTCGATCGCCACGCAGCCGGTCGAATCGTCGGGTGAACTGGTGTTCGTCGCACCCGATCATCTGGAAAAGCACACGCTGAGCCCGAAGCCCGAGCACCTCGTCGTCGACGGCGACATGCTCACCGTCGAGCGCAACGACCGCAAGTACACGCTCGCACTCGCGCGCTATCCGGAACTCGGCGCGTTCATCGACAGCATCCGCGCGACGCTTGCCGGCAACCGCTTCGCGCTCGAACGGGTGTACAAGGTCGCGCTGTCCGGGCGCGGCGACGGCTGGACGATGACGCTCACGCCGCTCGACGCGCGGATGCTGAAGGTCGTCAGCACGATCACGCTCGACGGCACGCGCGACACGTTGCGCAGCGTCACGATCCGGCAGGCCGACGGCGACCGTTCGGTGATGCGCCTGCAACCCGCCGCGGCGAACGCGAACTGATGGACGATCGCATGCGCCCCTCCCCCGTCGCCCCCCGCGTGCCCGCATGGCGGCAGCGCGCGGTGCTCGTGTGGCTGCTCGCGCTCGTCGCGTGCGGCGTCGCGATCGGGCGCGCGCACTTCACGGCCGACCTGTCCGCGTTCCTGCCGAACGCGCCGAGCGCCGGGCAGCGCGTGCTCGTCGACCAGTTGCGCGACGGCATCGTGTCGCGCCTGATCCTCGTCGCGATCGACGGCGGCGATGCGGCCACGCGCGCCGCGCTGTCGCGGCGCGTCGCCGGCACGCTGCGCGCCGATCCGCGGTTCGCGGCCGTTCACAACGGCGAAGCCGCGAACGACGCGCGCGACCGGCAGTTCATCTTCGATCACCGCTATCTGCTGAGCCCGGCCGTCACGCCGCAGCGCTTCAGCGCCGACGGCCTGCACCAGGCGCTCGGCGACAGCCTCGACCTGCTGAGTTCGTCGGCCGGCCTCGTCGCGAAGGCGATGCTGCCGCGCGATCCGACCGGCGAAGTCGCCGCGCTCGTCGACGGCCTCGACGGCGCGGCCGAGCCCGCGAGCCGCGACGGTGTGTGGGCGGCGCGCGACGGCACGCGCGCGGTGCTGGTCGTGCAGACGGCCGCCGCCGGCTCCGATACCGATGCGCAGGCCCGCGCGATCGACGCCGTGCGCCGCGCGTTTGCGGCCGCGACGCGGGCCGTGCCGAATGCAAACGCGGCGACGCTCGCGATGACGGGCCCCGGCGTGTTCTCGGTCGACACGCGCGACACGATCCGGCACGACGTCGAACGATTGTCGACGGCGAGCGTCGTGCTGATCGTCGCGCTGCTGCTCACGCTCTACCGTTCGCCGCGCACGCTCGCGCTCGGCTTGCTGCCGGTGCTGACGGGCGTCGCGGCCGGAATCGCGGCGGTCAGCGTCGCGTTCGGCACGGTCCACGGGCTGACGCTCGGGTTCGGCACGACGCTGATCGGCGAAGCCGTCGACTATTCGATCTACCTGTTCGTGCAATCGGCACCGGTCGGCACGCGCGGCGCCGCGCGCCCGGCCGACGCGACGCGCGCGTGGGTCGCCGCGTACTGGCCGACGATCCGGCTCGGCGTGCTGACGTCGGTGTGCGGGTTCGCGTCGATGCTGTTCTCCGGATTCCCGGGCCTCGTGCAACTCGGGCTCTATTCGATCGTCGGGCTGACGGCCGCCGCGCTCGTCACGCGCTTCGTGCTGCCGCACCTGCGCGGCGAGCATGTCGCGATTCGCGACGTATCGCGCGTCGGCGCCATGCTCGCGCGCGCGGCCGACGCCGCGCCGCGGCTGCGCTGGCCGCTCGCGGTACTCGTGGTTGCCGCGTGCGCGGCGCTCGCGCTGCATCGCGACGGCCTGTGGAGCCGCGAGCTCGCCGCGCTCAGCTCCGTGCCGGCACAGGCGCAGGCGCTCGACGCACGGCTGCGCGCCGACGTCGGCGCGCCCGACGTGCGCTACCTCGTCGTGATTGCCGCGCCGACCGAACAGGCCGCACTCGAACGCGCGGAAAAGGTGGCCGCGCAATTGCAGCCGCTCGTCGACCGCGGCACGCTCGGCGGTTTCGACAACCCCGCACGCTACCTGCCGAGCGACGCCGCGCAGCGCGCGCGCCAGGCGAGCCTGCCGGATGCGAACGTACTCGCCGAACGGATGCGCGTTGCCGTCGCGAGCCAGCCGATCTCGGTGAACCCCGACCTGTTCGCGCCGTTCGTCGCCGACGTCGACGCCGCGCGTCGCGCGCCGCTGCTGACGCGCGCGGACCTGCGCGGCACGTCGATGGCGCTCGCCGTCGACGCGCTGCTGACCGAACGCGACGGCCGCTGGAGCGCGATGCTGCCGCTGCGTGCGCCGGACGCCGCGCGCACCGCGCAGCCGGCGCCGAGCGTCGACACCGCGCGGATTCGCGCCGCCGTCGCGCGCGCGGGCGTGCCCGATGCGCTGTTCGTCGACATGAAGGCCGAAGCCGATCGGCTGTACGTGAGCTACGTGCACGAAGACATCCGGCTGTCGCTCGCGGGATTCGCCGCGATCGCCGTGCTGTTGCTGATCGCGCTGCGCTCGCCCCGGCTCGCCGCACGCGCGCTCGCCCCGCTCGTCGCGGCCGTGCTGGTCGTGACGGCCGGTTTCGCGCTCGCCGGCGTGCAACTGACCATCCTGCACCTCGTCGGGATGCTGCTGATCGTCGCGGTCGGCTCGAACTACGCGCTATTCTTCTGCCGGCGCGGCGACGCGCAGCCCGTCACGCCGTACACGCTGGTGTCGCTGCTGATCGCGAACCTCGCGACGGTCGCCGGCTTCGGGCTGCTCGCGCTGTCGCGCGTGCCGCTGCTCGAAACCTTCGGGCTGACCGTCGGCCCCGGCGCGATGCTCGCGCTCGCGTTCGCGGCGATTCTCGCGCCGCGCGCCGCGACGGCGGTCGGCAATCACGAGCAAGGAGGCCGCGCATGAACGTGCCGCCTTTCATCCCCCCGCGCGATACCAGCGACGCACGCCGCTGGAAGCCGACGCCGCTGATCGCGGGCGCCGCAGCGCTGCACGCGGGCGCGGCCGCCGCCGTGATCGCGCAACCGGCCGCGTGGCCGTGGGCCGTCGGCGGCGTGGCCGCGTCGCATCTCGCTCTGACCGCGGCCGGCCTGTGGCCGCGCAGCACGCTGCTCGGCCCGAACTGGACGCGCCTGCCGGCCGGCGCGGGCCGCTGCATCGCGCTGACGATCGACGACGGCCCCGACCCGGACGTCACGCCGCGCGTGCTCGACCTGCTCGACCGTTACGACGCGCGCGCGACGTTCTTCTGCATCGGCGATCTCGCACGCCGTCATCCGCGGTGGATCTCGGCGATCGTCGCGCGCGGCCATGCGGTGGAGAACCACAGCCAGCGGCACCGCCATACGTTCTCGCTATCGGGGCCGGCGGCGCTGCGGCGCGAAATCGCCGCCGCGCAGCAGACGCTGACCGACATCGCCGGCACGCGCCCGCTGTTCTTTCGCGCGCCGGCCGGCCTGCGCAATCCGTTTCTCGAACCCGTGCTGTGCGAATTCGGCCTGCAACTCGCGAGCTGGACGCGGCGCGGCTTCGACACGCGTGCGCGCGACGCCGCGACCGTCACGCGCCGCCTGCTGCACGGGCTCGATGCGCGCGACATCCTGCTCGTGCACGACGGTCACGCGGCGCGCGATGCGCGCGGCGAACCGGTCGTGCTCGACGTGCTGCCGGCGGTGCTGCGCGCAGCCGCCAACGCGCAACTGCACTGGACCACCTTGCGCGCGGCGCTCGCGCCCGAACCGCCCGGCCAGCCGGGCGTTCCGGCACCCCCGTTTGATAAGATCTGACCTCGAACGGCGCGCGTGCCGGCCCTGCTGCAGCGCCCGTTCCGGCCACCGGATGCGACTCTCGTGAACCCTCTCCTGCTCTCGCACTTCACCGCCACCAGCTGCATCGGCCGCGGCCTCGACGCGACCCTCGATGCACTGCGCCACGCCCGCGGCGGGCTCGTGCCGTGCAACTTCGAGCGTGCGGATCTCGACACGTGGATCGGCGCGGTGGACGGCGTCGATGCGCGGCCCGTACGCGCCGATCTCGCCGACTTCGAGTGCCGCAACAACCGCCTCGCGCAACTCGGCCTGACGCAGGACGGCTTCGATGCGCGCGTCGCGGCGGCGGTCGCGCGCTACGGCGCCGCACGCGTGGGCGTGTTCGTCGGCACGAGCACGGCCGGCATCCTCGAAACCGAACGCGCGTACCGGCGCCGTGCCCCGACGAGCGGCGCGCTGCCGGCCGACTTCCGCTATGCGCACACGCACAACCCGTATTCGCCGGCCGCGTTCGTGCGCGCGTATTTCGCGCTGCGCGGGCCGGCGATGGCGATCTCGTCCGCGTGCTCGTCGGGCGCGAAGGTGTTCGGCTCCGCGCGCCGCATGATCGAGGCCGGGCTGATCGACGCGGCCGTCGTCGGCGGCGTCGATTCGCTGTGCCTGACCACGCTGTACGGCTTCAATTCGCTGGAACTGCTGTCGCGCCAGCCGTGCCGGCCGTTCGACGTCGCGCGCGACGGCATCTCGATCGGCGAGGCCGCCGCGTTCGCGCTCGTCGAACGCGCCCCGGCCGCGCCTGCCGCGCTCGACGGCGACGCGATCCTGCTGCTCGGCATCGGCGAATCGAGCGACGCGCACCATATGTCGTCGCCGCATCCGGAAGGGCTCGGCGCGCGCGCCGCGATCGAACAGGCGCTCGCGTCCGCCGGCCTCGGCGCGCACGATATCGATTACGTGAACCTGCACGGCACCGCGACGCCAAGCAACGACGCAGCGGAAAGCCGCGCGGTCCGCGCGTTGTTCGCGCGCACGCCGTGCAGCTCGACGAAGGGCGCGACCGGCCACACGCTCGGCGCGGCCGGCGCGCTGGAAGCAATCGTCGCCGCGCTCGCGCTGCGCGAGCAATTCGTGCCGGCCGGCGTCAACACGACGCAGCCCGACCCGGCGCTCGTCGCCGATTACGTGCTCGCGAGCCGCGACACGCGCGTGCGCGCCGTCCTCTCCAATTCGTTCGGCTTCGGCGGCACGAACTGCAGCCTGATCCTCGGCCGCGCCGATCACGACCGCCGTTGAGGCCCGCCATGACGCTCACCGCCTTCATCGAAAGCATCGGCCTCGTCGGCCCGGGATTGAACGGCTGGCCGCACGCGGCCGACGTGCTCGCGGGCCGCGCGCCCTACGTGCCTGCCCGCACCGAGCTGCCGCCGCCCGCCGGCCTGCCGTCGGCCGAGCGGCGTCGCACGGGCCCCGTCGTGCGCGCCGCGCTCGCGGTCGGCCACGAAGCGGTGGCCGCGAGCGGCCGCGACGCCGCGACGCTCGCGACCGTGTTCAGTGCATCCGGCGGCGACGGCCAGAACTGCCACGCGATCTGCGAAACGCTGGCCGGCGACGATCGCCAGTTGTCGCCGACCCGCTTCCACAACTCGGTGCACAACGCGCCGGCCGGCTACTGGAGCATCGCGACCCGCGCGATGGCGACGTCGAACGTGCTGTGCGCGCACGACGGCAGCTTTGCCGCCGGCCTGCTCGAAAGCCTGTGCCAGATCGTCGTCGATCGCGTGCCGAGCCTGCTGATCGCGTACGACACCGACTATCCGGAACCGCTGCGCGCGGTGCGGCCGATCGGCGACGCGTTCGGCGCCGCGCTCGTGTTGGCGCCGGAAGCCAGCGAGCGAGCGCTCGCCCGTATCGACGTCCAACTCACCGACGCACCCGCGACGGCGCTCGCACACGCCGGGCTCGACGCACTGCGCAACGGCAATCCGGCCGCGCGCGTGCTGCCGTTGCTCGAGGCGCTCGCCACGCAACGTACGACGCGCGTCGTGCTCGACTATCTGGACGACACGCGCCTTCAGGTCGACGTCGCGATGCCCGGGACCTTGGCGGAGCGCGCGCGATGAACGCAACCGCCGCACCGGCCCCGCCGCTCGACCACGCGTGGATTGCCGCGCACATTCCGCACGCCGGCGCGATGTGCGTGCTCGATTCGGTCGATGCGTGGGATGCCGAACGCATTCGCTGCACCGCGACGAGCCACCGCGATCCGCACAACCCACTGCGTGCGCACGGGCGGCTCGCGTCGGTCTGCGGCATCGAATACGCGGCGCAGGCGATGGCCGTGCACGGCGCGCTGCTCGGTGCGCACGATGCACGCCCGCGCGCCGGCTATCTCGCGAGCGTGCGCAACGTCGACGCGTTCGTCGACCGGCTCGACATCTTCGCGCAGCCGCTCACCGTGGACGCGCAACGCGTGAGCGGCGACGGCCGCTCGGTGCTATACGGCTTCGCGCTGCGCTGCGGCGAGCGCGTGCTGCTGTCCGGCCGCGCTGCGGTGATGCTCGACGCATCGGCCGCCGGCGCGTTTCAACCGGCGCCTGCCGGCAACCCGAAACCTCGATGACGAGGCCCACCTCAAGGAACCCGGTCGTGAAAGTTCGTCAGTTCATTGGCGCCGCGCTCGTTCTGGCGCTGCTCAGCCCGCTCGCCCACGCGGACCTGTCGGAAGTGAAGCAGGACATCAAGCGCGATTCGAAGGAAGCCGCGCACAAGACCGGCGAAGCGGCGCGCAGCTTCGGCCACGCGACCGCGAGCGCCGCGAAGGCGGTCGGGCACGGCGTCGCCCATGCGTCGCGCGAAGGCTGGGAAGCCACCAAGCGCACGACGAAGCGGATCTTCCACAAGAACGACTCGGGCGAATCGGCCGGGAAGGGCGAAAGGAACGACTGATCCCGCGCCCACGCGTCGCGGACGGCATGCGCGCGGGACGTGACCGCCGATCGGCCGCTCATCGATCACCGATCGCAACGCGTCGGCGCGACGGCCAACGTGCGCGGCGCAGCGGCCTGGCCGGCCTGCGCGCGAAGCACTTGCCGTACGCTGCGAGCCCGCAATCGCGATGATCGAAATTCCGCAACAGCCGCGCGCGGCGCCGCTCGAGCCGGTAGAGCGAAATCGCCATCGTCAGCGCGACGGCCAGTGCCGTGCCGCCGATCACGAGTCCCATCCAGGTGTCGCCCATGCGTCCTCCGGAATGCGAGGCCGAAGCGGCGCGCCTGCCGTCGCTCCGGCACGGGATGGTGCGCAACGCTGCCCGCACGCGCGCGAATGCCGTGCGGGCCGCCGCGCGTCAGTGCATGTGCTGACCGCCGTTGATCGCGATGTTGGAGCCCGTCACGAAGCCGGCCTCCTCCGAGCACAGGTACGCCACCAGCGCCGCGACTTCCTCGGGCTTGCCGAGCCGGCCCACCGGAATCTGCGGGAGGATCTTCGCGTCGAGGATGTCCTGCGGGATCGCGGTGACCATCTTCGTCGCGAGGTAGCCCGGCGACACCGTGTTCACCGTCACGCCCTTGCGCGCGACCTCGAGCGCGAGCGATTTCGTGAAGCCGTGCATGCCGGCCTTCGCGGCCGCGTAGTTGGTCTGGCCGACCGAACCCTTCGAGCCGTTCACCGACGAGATGTTGACGATGCGGCCCCAGCCGCGCTCGACCATGCCGTCGCAGACCGGCTTCGTCATGTTGAACACGGAGTCGAGGTTCGTGCGGATCACCGCATCCCAGTTGACCTTGTCGAGCTTGCGCAGCGTCATGTCGCGCGTGATGCCCGCGTTGTTCACGAGAATGTCGACCGGGCCGACGTCCCGCACGATCGTCTCGATGCATTCCCGGCACGAGTCGTGATCGGCCACGTCCACCGGGTACGCAAGGAACGTGCGACCGGCCGCATGCATCTCGGTCAGCCAGCGGTCCGCGCCGGCGTTGTTCGGCGAATACGTGACGACGACCCGGTGGCCCGCGTCGTTCAACCGGATGCTGACCGCTTCGCCGAGACCGCCCATCCCACCTGTCACAACTGCGATTCGCTTGGTCATACTATGAATTACCGACAAAAAAGTAATCGATGAAAGACGGGGCGACGGCCTCGCACCTGCTGCCGCCCCACCGCTTCGATGCACGGCCGCCCCGCGTCGCGGCGCGGCACGCATCGGTACCTCGCGCTTATTGTCGATTTCCCGTCTTGCGCGACACCCGCGCAGCTCGCCCGCGGCGCTGGCGCGCGCCGCAAGCGAACCGTGCCGTCAATCACTGCTCACACACGCTCGACCGCGAGCGCGACGCCCATCCCGCCGCCGATGCACAGCGACGCCAGCCCGCGCTTCGCATCGCGCTTGGCCATCTCGTGCAGCAGCGTCACCAGGATCCGGCAGCCCGACGCGCCGATCGGGTGGCCGATCGCGATCGCCCCGCCGTTCACGTTCACCTTCGATGTGTCCCAGCCCATCTGCTTGTGCACCGCCAGCGCCTGCGCCGCGAACGCCTCGTTGATCTCCATCAGGTCCAGGTCGCCCGGCGTCCACCCCGCGCGCTCCAGGCACCGGCGCGAGGCCGGCACCGGACCCATGCCCATCACGCTCGGATCCACGCCCGCGTTCGCGTACGCCTTGATCCGCGCCAGCGGCGTCAGGCCCAGCGCCGCCGCCTTCTGCGCCGACATCACCAGCACCGCCGCCGCGCCGTCGTTCAGCCCCGACGCGTTCGCCGCCGTCACCGAGCCGTCCTTCGCGAACGCCGGCTTCAGCCCGGCCAGCGATTCCGCCGTCACGCCGTGACGCACGAATTCGTCGGTCGCGAACTGCAGCGGCTCGCCCTTGCGTTGCGGGATCGACACCGGCACGATCTCGTCGTCGAAGCGCCCGGCCTTCTGCGCGGCTTCCGCCTTGTTCTGCGACAGCGCCGCGAACGCGTCCTGCTCCTCGCGCGTGATCCCGTATTCCTTCGCGACGTTCTCCGCCGTGATGCCCATGTGGTACTGGTTGTACACGTCCCACAGGCCGTCGACGATCATCGTGTCGACCAGCTTCGCGTCGCCCATCCGGAAGCCGTCGCGCGAGCCCGGCAGCACGTGCGGCGCCGCGCTCATGTTCTCCTGGCCGCCCGCGATCACGATGTCCGCGTCGCCCGCGACGATCGCGTTCGCCGCCAGCATCACGGCCTTCAGGCCCGAGCCGCACACCTTGTTGATCGTCATGCCCGGCACGGCGCTCGGCAGCCCCGCCTTGATCAGCGACTGCCGCGCCGGGTTCTGCCCGGAGCCGGCCGTCAGCACCTGGCCCATGATCACTTCGCTGACCTGCTCGGGCTTCACGCCCGCACGCTCCAGCACCGCGCGGATCACCGTCGCGCCCAGTTCCGGCGCGACCACCTTCGCCAGCGAGCCGCCGAATTTGCCGACCGCGGTCCGCGCGGCCGATACGATCACTACGTCCGTCATGTTCAGTTCCTGCATCGAAATCAGTGTGTGGTTCTGACGCCCGCACGAGGTGCTGTACACGGCGATGACGCGTGTCGGGCCATCCGGCGCGATCGCGGCCACACGCCGCCGTACGCCATAGGGCGGGCGGCATCCGTTCGCACCGTGACACGGGCAACCGTGCACGGGCGTCTTGCGGCGAACCGAAGCTCGCCAGCCCCGCGTGGCACACGCGGCGCCGGCGCCAATCAATCGTGTCGCGCCTGCGCGCGACACGCATTCATGCGCATTCATGCGCGTTCGGGCCCGTTCGTGCCCGTTCGCGCCGTCACGCAGCCGATTCGCGCGCAGCCGCTGCGTCCTTGCGTGCGGCGGCCGCCGTCTGCTTCGCGCCGCGCGTGGCCGTTTCGCTGACCACATCGAAGCCGCTCTTCGCCGCTTCGATCGCCTGTCCCGTCGCTTCACGCACGGAGTCGGCCGCGGCGCTCGCCGCGGACAGCGCCGAATTCAGCGCGGCCACCACCGGCGCCGAGCCGGCCGGCGCATGCTTCGACAGCTCGCCGAGCACGTCCTTCAGGCGCTTGTCGTTCTGCTCGTACTGCGCCTGGGCGACCTTGGCCCATTCGGACTGCGTCGACACCGCGATCTCGAACAGATGCCGGCCGTACGACGCGACCTTGCCGGCCGCTTCCTGCGGCGCGGCGACCTGCTGCGCGAAGCCCGCGGCCGGGTTGCTGCCGGTGAACGCGTTCTTCAGCTTGTCCTCGTAGTCCTCGAGCGCCGTCCGGGCCGCTTGCAGGTTGAGTTCGACGACAGCCTCGAAACCGTGGATCGCCGGACGGGCGATTGCAAACCACGCGGCGATACCGGACTGATAATCGGCGGTGAGTTTTTCGGGGGCAAATACGGACATCGGGCACGCTCCTGTTGGCTATGCGAGAGACGACGTAAAGAAAAATGGAAGCTCGGGTAAACAACCGCTTCCTTATTGAAACCCGTCACCTGTTTGGGAACGGGCGGTAGAAGAAAGTCATTCTAGATCGATTAATTGTCAATTAAATGGCATTAATGATAGGTGTAAACCCTTATTACCCTTTGAACCGTCCGCCGAAGCTGCGGGCACGCCGAAATCTCAGACAAGACAGTGCCCCTCACCGGCCGGCGACGCATTTTTACCTTTTGCAGCATAGCGCATCATGACGTGGCGCAATATTTGCCAATTCATTATTCCGCTTATTAGAAAACCGGGCACCGGTGAAAATGGAGCAACCATTTATGTCTTATTTTTTGTGGATTTCTTGTGAAATCGTTTTCTTGATTATTAATGACGAAATCAATAATCGGACGAATTGCCGGTCGCGACAAAAAAAGGCCGCTCGAAGCGGCCTCGGTCGATGCGGTCACGCCCAAAATCAGCCGGCCAGTTCGCGATGCAGCGCGCGGAACTCCTGCGCGAGCTTGTGCGTCGGCTCGAGATGGATCACCGGCCTCGACTGCTGATGCGACTCGCGGATCTTCACCGATGCGGACAGCCGCGACGCGAGCACCGGCAGCCCTTCGTCGACGAGCTCGTCGACCAGCCGTTGCGGCAGGCTCGCGCGCGGCTGGAACTGGTTGATGACAATCCCTTCCACCTCGAGCGCCGCGTTGTGGTCCTGCTGGATTTCCTTCACGTTCTCGAGCAGCGTGTACAGCGCGCGGCGCGAGAAATCGTCGCAGTCAAACGGGATCAGGCAGCGCTCGGCCGCGATCAGCGCCGAGCGCGTATAGAAATTCAGCGCGGGCGGCGTGTCGATGTATACGGCGTCGTACATGTCGAGCTCGTTCAGCGCGTCGCGCAGCTTGTAGATCTTGTAGCGCGATTCGAGCTTGCCGTGCAGCGTGTCGAGATCCGGATGCGCGGGCATCACGTCGAGCCCGTCGAACGGGGTCGCGTGGATGAACGACGCGACGTCGATCGGACGGAAGTTGAAGGTCAGCGCGGTTTCGAAGAAGCCGGCGACGCCCGGTTGCGCATCGGCCGCGGCGTCGCCGAGCAGGTAGCGCGTCGAGTTCGCCTGCGCATCGAGATCGATGACGAGCGTGCGCAACCCTTCGCTCGCGCTGATCGCCGCCAGGTTGCAGACGATCGTCGATTTGCCCACGCCGCCCTTCTGGTTGAACACGACACGCCGCATAGTCCCCTCTCGATCGAAGCCAACGGAAGACACCAGCATACCCGAGACAGGTTGGCTGCCGTATCGCGACGTGCATCGGGATCGTGCGGCGAATCGCCAAGCCCCCTGCGTGCATCGACGTGCGCCCGCCGCGGACGCATCCGCCGCCGCCCGCATTCGAGAGTTGCGCCACCCACACAGACGGCCGGGCACGCGGCCCCGCTGCGCCGGCCCGCTTGGGTCGCGCTGATCAACGACGAAGGCGGGGCACCGGATCACTCCGATGCCCCGCCTTCAGTGACTACGACAAGCGACGGTCAGCTTCGCGGGTGGCCGGCGAAAAGCCCGCCCCCCGCATCGAGACCGGTGCGCTTACCGGGACGCGATGACGCGACGGCCAGCACCGATCTGTTGCACCGCGGCTGCCGCGCCGGTTGCCACGCTCGACTCGATATGTCCGTAGTTCAAGCCCGCCAGACCACCGTAAGCCTGGTCATACCCGGACACATAGTTGATGCGGCTGCTCGTCGTCGAGTCCTTCACCGTGGCCACGTTATAGCCGACGAGACCACCGAGGCGCGCGCCCCTACCGCCGCTCACCGTACCCGACGATTCCGAGCTCGACACGAGGTGGCCGTTAGTGCCGACCAGACCGCCGACGCTCGCATAATCGCCGCCCGTCACGTCGCCTGTCGCCTTGCTATTCGCAACGCTGCCCGCCACATTGCCCATTCCGACCAGACCGCCTACGGCGCTACTCGTGCCGGCAGTCACCGCGCCGGACGCTTCCGAGTTCGACACTCGACCGTCGTTGTGGCCGACCAGGCCGCCGGCGTACGCGGAGTTGCCGCCCTCCACCATGCCGCTCGCCTTGCCATTCGAAATGTCTCCGTTCGCGTTCTTGCCGACCAGACCGCCGACGCTCGCGGAAGCGCCCGCTACGACCTTGCCTGACGCCTTGCTATTTGCGATGGTGCCGCCGTTGATGCCGACGAGGCCGCCCGCGAGGCTGAAAGCGCCGCCCGTCACCTGGCCGTAAGCCTCCGAACCGGAAATCGTGCCCTTGTCGTTATTGCCGACCAGACCACCGACATGGCTGGCTCCGCCGCTGGTGACGTCGCCGCGGGCGATCCCCACCGTGATTTGCCCCTTGTTTTGACCCACGAGGCCACCGATAAGGGCAGCCGACTTGTCGGTCACGTTGCCCGTTGCCGTCCCGTTCGTGAGGACGCTTTCGTTCACGCCGACGAGACCGCCGATCGCGGCCGAGCCGACGCCCGAGACATTGCCCGTCGCCGTTCCATTGGCGACCGTGCCGAGAAGATGCCGGCCGATGAGGCCGCCGATCGTGGAACCGGACGCGGTGCCGTTGACCGCGCCGCTCGCCGACACATTCGCGAGCGAACCGCGGTTCACGCCGATGAGACCACCGATCGCGGAATTACCGGCGCCTCGAACGGTGCCGCTCGCCGACGAGTTCGCGATGCTCGTGCCGACGTCGTTGTCGCCCACCAGGCCACCGATGCTGCTGTTACGGCCGCTGACGGCAACGTTGACGCTCGACGACGAATTCTGGATCGCACCCGTGCCGACGTCACCGTTCACGCTGTTCACGCCGACCAGACCGCCCACCTTCGCATTGGTCTGCGCCAGCGTGATGCTTCCCGTGCTGCTCGAATTCGAGATCACGCCGCCGCGGTTGATGCCGGCCAGACCGCCCACGCCGCCGTAGAACCAGCTCTGATCCGCGATCCCGCCCGAAATGGTCGTATTGGCCGAGCTGTTGCTGATCGTGCCGAGCTTGTCCGGACGGCCCAGGATCGTGTAGTTTTCGCCGACGAGCCCGCCCATCGACAACGTGGCCCAGCTGCCTGCAATGCGCCCGGTGACCGACGACCGATCGATGTCGCCGCCCAGGTTCGTGCCGACGAGACCGCCCAGCACCTGCATGCGCGACGTCCCGCCGTTCACGACCACGTTCGTCGCCTTCACGTTGGAGATGACGCCGGTGTCCGTATTCACGCCCGCGAGGCTGCCGATCATCGCCGGCCCGTTGCCCGTGTACGATCGCGCGCCCGTCACGTTCACCGACGCGAGCTTCAGGTTGCCGATGTAGCCGGCGTTCACCGAGAACAGGCCGATGAACGGGCCGGTGCCGTACACCGATACGTTGCTGATCGTGTTGCCCAGGCCGTCGAACTTGCCGAAGAACGTGCGGTCGTTGCCGATGCTCCGGAACTGGCGGCCACCGCCGTCGATTGCGCTGCCGAGCACGTAGCGGCCCGACAGGTCGTTGTCGATCGAACGCAGTTGATCGACGCTGTTGATCACGCGATACGCGTCGCCGTTCGAACGGTACGACGCATTCGCACCCGACAGCGTGACGACGCCGTCGCCGTTCACCGCGAGACCGCTACCCGGATTCAGTTCCAGCTTCGCGTTGCGGCCATCGAGCGTCAGCTTGTCGTTCACGCGGATCTGCTTCGCCGCGTTCACCGTGACGCCCGCGTCGTCGCCCGTCGCCGTCACCGGCCCGTGCAGTTCCACGTCGCCTTGACGCGACGTCAGCGTCAGCCCGTTGTCGCTGCTCCAGGTAACCGGCGCGTCCACCTTCAGCGTGCCGGTCGTGCGAGCGAGTTCGACGTTGGTCGTGCCGAGATTGCGCGCCAGCGTATCCGCGCCGATCGCGGCATCCGAACCGCCCGAACCGCCGACCTGCTGGCCGCCGATCACGAGCGCGCGCGACGCGGCGCTCCGACCCACGCCGGCATTCGCCGACTCGATCGTCCACTTGCCCGCCACACCATCGTGCCCGCGCGTGTCGACCGTCGTCGTGTCCGCCACGCGCACCGCGGCACCCTTCGTCACCACGGCGCCGTGACCTTCCGCGCCCGCCAGCGTGCTCGCGTCCAGCGTCCCGGCCACGTGCACCGCGCCGTCGCCACCGTCCAGCGTGATCCGGCCCGCGACGTTGTTCAGCCCCTTCGCCTCGATCGTCCCGCTGTTGTTCACCACCGTGCCCAGCAGGCTGTTCGCCGACCGTGCCGACATCAGCACCTGGCCGCCGTCGGCCTTCAGCAGGCCGCCGTTGCTCACCAGCGCGTCCACCGCCGCGCCGTTCACCTCGAGGCTCAGCAGCTTGCTGCCGTCGAAGTTCACCTTCACGTCATTGCCCGCGCCCAGCGCGACCGTGCCCATCTGCGCCCGGATCACGCCGTTGTTCGTCACCTGCGCGCCCAGCAGCGCGACACCGCCGCCGTCCGCCGCGGTGATCGTGCCGTGGTTCACCACCTGGCCTGCCGACTTACCGTTGAAGCGGAAGTTGCCGTTCAGGAAATCCTTGTCCGAGATGTCGCGCGTCGACGCCACGAGGCCACCGACGTTCACTTGCGCGCCGGATCCGAACAGCACCCCGTTCGGGTTCACCAGGAACACCTTGCCGTTCGCATCGATGCGGCCTTCGATGTTGCTGCCGTTCGCACCGACCACCCGGTTCAGCGCCAGCGACTGGTTCGTCGGCTGATTGAACGACACGCGCTCGCCGCCGGCGACGCTGAAGTCCTGCCAGTTCGTGATCAGCTTGTCCGTATGCTGGTTGATCGACATCGTCTTGTTGTCGGCCGACGTCGCGAAGTCCCCCTTGCCCGACACGATCTCGGCGCCCGTGGGCAGCGCATATGCGCTCGACGCCGCGAAGCCTAGCAGCGACACGGCCGCCGCGATTACCCGGCGGCCGCCCGCCTTGCCGCGCCGACGCGCGTTCTCGCCCGCCACGCTCCAGCATCCGTTCGCTTGATTCCAGACCAATGCATAAGCCTTGTTCATCTTTGGTTTCCTTGTTGTATTGACTGCCAAACCCTGCGTCATGCAGGCGCTCGTCCAGACGCTCAGAAATACTGAGTCGCCTGAAACCAGATTCGCGGCGAGCCGGCGGACGACGCCAGCCCTTCGCTTGAGGCGAACGGCCAGGCGGCCGCCACCGTGACTTGATGCCCCTTCCCGTACCAGCCCGCGCCGAACCCCGCGGCCTGCATGCGGATGATGTTGGTGTCCTTGAACACGCGATGCTTGTTGATGCCGACCCGGCCGGCGTCGACGAACGTGCTGACCCGCCAGCCGGGCGCCACCGCATACCGCAATTCCGCGCTCGCCTGCCACCCCTGATCGCCGCTGCCTGAGCCGAGCGTGTAGGCGCGCACGCCGTACGGGCCGCCGAGGCTGAACTGCTCGGACGCGTCGAGATTGCCCGACGACAGTTGGCCGCTGAACTGTGTGTAGAACTGGAAGCGCGAGCCGAGCGCCTGCAGGCGCATCACGCTGACGCCGAGTTTCTTGAAGGTGCCGCGCGTCTTGACGAACCCCTGCGCGCCAAGCACGTCGGCCGTGCGCAGGCGGCCCGCGCCGGCCGACACGGAGAAGGCGGTGGTGCCGCCGCCGAGCAATGCGTCGTCGCCGTTGCCGCTCAGCGTGAAAGTCCATAGACCGACGTTCTTGTCGTCCTGTATCTGGAACGCGCGATAGTCGTCGTGAAGGTTCTTGTTCTCGTATTGGAGTTGCGCGTTCAGGTTGAACGCGCGGCCGCGCAGCAGCGGCTGAACGACAAATGCGCTCTGGATGTTGGCGCGGCTGTGAAGATCGAGTTCCTCGAAGCCTTCGCCGACCTTCGAATGCAGATTCGAGTAGCCGACGCCGACGCGCGTCGACCACGGCCCGACCGGCAACTGGTACGACGCGCTGTAGTAGCGCTGCAGCGTGTCGCTTCCCATGCCGCGCAACGTGAGCCGATCGCCGATGCGCAGCGGCGAATTGACCGCGATGCTGCCGGTAAGCCGGTAGCGCCCCGTCGACAGGTTGCCGTAGTTGTCCGCCTCCAGCGTTCCCGTCGCGATCGGCCCGGGATCGGCGTCGATCACCAGATCGGTCGAGCCCTGCGTGCGCCCCGAGCGCAACGTGCCCTTGGCGTCGACGCCGGGCAGGTCACCGACGAGCAGCAGGCTGCGCGCCAGATCGGCGCCGCGCACCGCCTCGCCCGGACGCAGCGCGGACAGCGGCTGGCGCACCACGCCGTCCAGCACGCGCGAGCGGTTATGGAGTTCGATCCGATCGTAGCGGCCTTCCAGCACGTCGATCCGGACGACGCCGTCGTCGATGTCCTGACGCGGCAGATAGGCGCGCGCGAGCACGTAGCCATGCTCGCGGTAGTAGGAAGTGATGCGAGCCGCAGCCGCCTGCAACTCGCCAAAACTCAGCTCCCGCCCGGTCAGGTCCTGGAGGAGCGGCTCGAGCTGCGCCGACGTGAACACCCGATTGCCGCCGATCGCGAACGCGCGGACCGTCACGCGCGGCCCCGCATCGACGCCCTCAGGCGCGGGTGCGGCCTGCTCCGTACGCTCGATGCTCAACTCGGGCGCCGACGCGGCCGGGAGCGCCGGGCGCACGGATTCGATTTCGCGCATCGACTGGCCCGCGTTCGGCAACTGCGAAAACGCGACACCGGGCAGGAACAGCCCCATCGCCGCGCAACAGCCCAGCGCGTATGGAACACCGCCGCCGAGGCCGGCAACGGGCGCGCGCACCGCCGCTGGCCGTGCGTCTCGATGATGCGTGACGCCTGGATGCCGGGTCGCAAGAAAATACCAGAAGCCTCGGCCGTAACGATCCATTATCAATTCGGTAAACCACCATTTGCATTCGCTACCGAATCATAATTTTCAGTCCTATCAAGATAAATAATACAAGTACGATTTATTTCTATAAAAACGAAATCCTTCGATAAATTCCTAATACTCCCCGAAAAAACTGCACATCATTCGGCTTTCTTGTCGACTGCCGCCGCCCGATTCCATCACCGACATGTCCGCCCCGGCCGTCGGAATCAGACGGTGTCCTAACGATACTGGCGCAACAAGGTCCTCTAGCGTCGATCGGGCATGCGAAAGTGAAGGAATGCGGACCGCGTACAGGCCGTCCGGACAATTGATCAGCCGGAGACGTGGCCCAGCGCGAAAGCGCTACCTGCCGCCGCTATTCGGGGCGAATGTTCCCGAAGCAAAATAAAAATCGCCGCAGAAAATCGAATCAGATTTGATCCGCCATGGGCTAAAAAGGCTAAAAAAAACCCCGCCAAAAGGCGGGGTCGATCTTTACAGCGTTTGGTTGCGAGATCTCAGAACGGAATATCGTCGTCCATCTCGTCGAAGCCGCCGCCTGCCGGCGCGCTCGGACGGCTCTGGCCGCCGCCACTTGCCCCGCCGCGCGCCGCGCCGCCGGCACGACCGCCGCCGCCACCGCCACGCTCCATCTGCTCGCCGCGACCGCCGCCGCCACCGCCGTAGCCGCCGCCATAACCGCCTTCGTCACCGCCGCCACCGCCGCCGCCCGAACCGCCGCGGCCGCCGAGCATCTGCATCTGTTCGGCGACGATTTCGGTCGAGTAACGGTCCTGGCCGTCCTGGCCCTGCCACTTGCGCGTGCGGATGCGGCCTTCGATATAGACCGACGACCCCTTCTTCAGGTATTCGCTGACGATTTCCGCCAGACGGCCAAAGAACGCGACGCGATGCCACTCGGTCATTTCCTTGAAATCGCCGCTTGCCTTGTCCTTGTAGCGGTCGGTCGTCGCGAGGCGGATGTTCGCAACCGCGTCGCCGCTCGGCAGGTAACGGACTTCAGGATCGGCGCCGAGGTTGCCGACGAGGATGACCTTGTTGACGGATGCCATGTGTTTCTCCAGTAAATTCGATGCCGGGCCGCCGCGACAGCCGTCGGAGCAGCCCGCCGGGGGAGCCGGCGAACGCCGCCGGCGCCTACCCGACAATCAGGTTCCGGCCTTGCGCGGCGGCGCTTTCATGTTGGCCGCGATTATAAGCCACGCGGCCACGAGCCCCGAACACGTGTAGAACACGGTGTTCGCGCCGCCGTGCTTCAGCAGCCAGCCGCCCACGATGCCGCCGAGCGCGAGCCCGATCGACTGCGTGGTGTTGTAGACGCCCGTGGCCGCGCCCTTGCGCGAACCCGGCGCGAGCTTCGACACGAGCGACGGCTGCGACGCTTCCAGGATGTTGAACCCGAGGAAGTAGACGAAAAGGATCGTCGCCACAATCAGGATGGTATGCGGCGCGCTGCCCAGCAGCAATTGACCGATCAGGATAGCCAGAATGCCGCCGAGCAGCACCGGCTTCATCTTGCCCCGTTTTTCCGCGACGATGATCGCCGGCACCATCATCACGAACGCGAGCCCCATCACCGGCAGGTACACCTTCCAGTGCGCGGCGACCGGCAGCCCGCCGTCGACCAGCAGGCGCGGCACGACGAGGAACAGCGCCGTCTGCGTCGCATGCAGCACCAGCACGCCGAAGTTCAGGCGCAGCAGCTCGACGTTGTGCAGCACCTCGGCGAACGGCGCGGGCACGTGCACGGGCTTCGCCGCATCGGGCACGATCCACAGCACGACGCCGATCGCGAGGATCGACAGCACGCCGACGATCGCGAACAGCCCGCTCATCCCGACCCAGTGGAACACGATCGGCGCGCCGACGATCGCGACCGCGAACGACACGCCGATCGAGCCGCCGACCATCGCCATCGCCTTCGTGCGGTTCTGCTCGGAGGTCAGGTCGGCGATGAACGCGAGCACCGCCGACGACACGGCGCCCATGCCCTGGATCACGCGGCCGACGATGATCCACGTGATGTCGTGCGCGAACGCGGCGACGAAGCTGCCGAGCGCGAAGATCACGAGGCCTGCGGCGATCACCGGCTTGCGGCCGAACTTGTCGGACGCCCAGCCGTAGAAGATGTAGAACAGCGACTGCGTGACGCCGTAGGCCCCGAGCGCGATCCCGACGAGCAGCACGTTGTCGCCGCCCGGGATGGTTTTCGCGTAGACCGAAAACACCGGCATGATCATGAACAGGCCGAGCATGCGCAACGCGAAGATCGCCGCGAGCGACGTGGTCGCGCGCAGTTCGGGCGCAGTCATGCGGGAAGACGTGGCAGACGGATTGGACATCGGGAATGAATTTCGAATGATCGGAATGTCCGCCCGGCAGCGGGCGGCGGAAGATCAGGGCCGGTGGCCTGGCGGCCTTTCGGGCGACACGTCGGGGCCGGATGCGGATGGCCTGCGGGCCGCCCGGAACCGTGCGGCGCGACCGCTTTCCCCGGCGCAGGTGTCGCCTTGCTGCCACCTGCCGCAAGGGCTGGGGGCCGTAAACGACGGTCTCGAAAAGCCGTTATAGTAGCAGGTTTGGTTTCCTCCATTTTCGCCAGGTTCATGGAACAGATCCGTATCCGTGGGGCACGCACCCACAACCTGAAAAACGTCAATCTCGACCTGCCGCGCCACAAGCTGGTCGTGATTACCGGGTTGTCCGGGTCGGGCAAGTCGTCGCTCGCGTTCGACACCCTTTATGCCGAGGGCCAGCGCCGCTACGTCGAGAGCCTGTCCGCCTATGCCCGCCAGTTCCTGCAGCTGATGGAGAAACCCGACGTCGACCTGATCGAGGGGCTGTCGCCGGCGATCTCGATCGAGCAGAAGGCGACGTCCCACAACCCGCGTTCGACCGTCGGCACGGTCACGGAAATCCACGACTACCTGCGACTTTTGTACGCACGTGTCGGCACGCCGTACTGCCCCGATCACGACATCCCGCTCGAGGCGCAGAGCGTGTCGCAGATGGTCGACGCGGCGCTCGCGCTGCCCGAGGAAACCAAGCTGATGATCCTCGCGCCCGTCGTCGCCGATCGCAAGGGCGAGCATGTCGAGCTGTTCGAGGACATGCAGGCGCAGGGCTTCGTGCGCTTTCGCGTGCGCTCGGGCGGCGGCGCCGCGAACGAAGGCGCCGCGAAGATCTACGAGGTCGAGTCGCTGCCGAAGCTGAAAAAGAACGACAAGCACACGATCGACGTCGTCGTCGATCGCCTGAAGGTGCGCCCGGACATGAAGCAGCGGCTCGCCGAATCGTTCGAAACCGCGCTGCGCCTCGCCGACGGCCGCGCGATCGCGCTCGAGATGGATACCGACAAGGAGCACCTGTTCAGCTCGAAGTTCGCGTGCCCGATCTGCTCGTACTCGCTGCAGGAGCTCGAGCCGCGCCTGTTCTCGTTCAACAACCCGATGGGCGCGTGCCCGGAATGCGACGGCCTCGGCCAGATCACGTTCTTCGACCCGAAGCGGGTCGTCGCGCACCCGTCGCTGTCGCTTGCCGCCGGCGCGGTGAAGGGCTGGGACCGCCGCAACCAGTTCTACTTCCAGATGCTGCAGAGCCTCGCGGCGTTCTACGAATTCGACATCGACGCCGCGTTCGAGGATCTCCCCGAAAAGATCCGCAAGGTGCTGCTGTTCGGCTCGGGCAAGCAGACGATTCCGTTCTCGTACATCAACGAGCGCGGCCGCACGACGATCCGCGAGCACGTGTTCGAAGGGATCATCCCGAACCTCGAGCGCCGCTACCGCGAGACCGATTCGGTCGCGGTGCGCGAAGAGCTGTCGAAGTACCAGAACAACCAGCCGTGCCCGTCGTGCGACGGCACGCGCCTGCGCCGCGAGGCGCGCCACGTGCGGATCGGCACCGGCGACCATGCACGCGGCATCTATGAAATCAGCGGCTGGCCGCTGCGCGACGCGCTCGGCTATTTCGACGGGCTGACGCTCGACGGCGCGAAGCGCGAGATCGCCGACAAGGTGATCAAGGAAATCGTCGCGCGCCTGACGTTCCTGAACAACGTCGGGCTCGACTACCTGTCGCTCGAGCGCAGCGCCGAGACCTTGTCGGGCGGCGAGGCGCAGCGCATCCGGCTCGCGTCGCAGATCGGCTCGGGCCTCACGGGCGTGATGTACGTGCTCGACGAGCCGTCGATCGGCCTGCACCAGCGCGACAACGACCGCCTGATCGCGACGCTCAAGCATCTGCGCGACCTCGGCAACTCGGTGATCGTCGTCGAGCACGACGAGGACATGATCCGCACGGCCGACTACGTCGTCGACATGGGCCCCGGCGCCGGCGAGCACGGCGGCGTGGTGGTCGCCGAAGGCACGCCGAAGCAGGTGCAGTCGAACCCGCAGTCGCTGACGGGCCAGTACCTCGTCGGCAAGCGCGTGATCGAGTACCCGGACGAGCGGCTCGCGCCCGATCCGGAGCGGATGCTGCGCATCGTCGACGCGCACGGCAACAACCTGAAGCACGTCGATCTCGATCTGCCGGTCGGCCTCCTGACCTGCATCACCGGCGTATCGGGCTCCGGCAAGTCGACGCTGATCAACGACACGCTGTATCACGCGGTCGCGCGCCACCTGTACGGCTCGGCCGCCGAGCCGGCGCCGCACGAGGCGATCGAGGGCCTCGAGCACTTCGACAAGGTGATCAACGTCGACCAGTCGCCGATCGGCCGCACGCCGCGCTCGAACCCGGCCACGTATACGGGTCTGTTCACGCCGATCCGCGAGCTGTTCTCGGGCGTGCCGACGTCGAAGGAGCGCGGCTACGATCCGGGCCGCTTCTCGTTCAACGTGAAGGGCGGCCGCTGCGAATCGTGCCAGGGCGACGGCGTGCTGAAGGTCGAGATGCACTTTTTGCCGGACGTCTACGTGCCGTGCGACGTGTGCCACGGCAAGCGCTACAACCGCGAAACGCTCGAAGTGCAGTACAAGGGCAAGAACATCAGCGAAGTGCTCGACATGACGGTCGAGCACGCGTACGAGTTCTTCAGCGCGGTGCCCGTCATCGCGCGCAAGCTGAAAACGCTGCTCGACGTCGGCCTCGGCTACATCCGTCTCGGCCAGTCGGCCACGACGCTGTCGGGCGGCGAGGCGCAGCGCGTGAAGCTGTCGCTGGAGCTGTCGAAGCGCGACACCGGCCGCACGCTGTACATCCTCGACGAACCGACCACCGGCCTGCACTTCCACGACATCGCGCTGCTGCTGGAAGTGATTCACCGGCTGCGCGACCAGGGCAACACGGTCGTGATCATCGAGCACAACCTCGACGTGATCAAGACGGCCGACTGGGTGATCGACCTCGGCCCCGAAGGCGGCGCCGGCGGCGGCCAGATCATCGCGCAAGGCACGCCCGAGCAGGTCGCGAAGACGAAGGCGAGCTTCACCGGCAAGTACCTCGCGCCGCTGCTGAAGCGTCCCACCCGCAAGGTCGCGGCCGGCTGACGCCCCGTTCCGCCGTTCCCGCGCGCGGCCGCCCGGCCGCGCGCCCCCTCGTTTTCCCTTCTGCGTTTACACCACGCGCCAAACGGCCCGTTTGCGGACCATAATGGCAGCTATACTTTACGGTCGTAAGGTTCGCCATCCGCACCAATCCGGTGCGGCGCCGGGCGGCCCGCGCTCTGCCGCGCGCTCCGCGGCACGACACACGGACGACAGGAATCCACGATGGAGAAGCAACAAGAGTCGCGCGACACGCAGAACCGCGAGCCGCACCTGCGCAGCGTGCGGCTGACCAGCGACTTGAGCCTGCCGAAGCTGTCGGCACTCGAGATCGGCAGCTATCTCTTCGCGCTCGTCATGATGTGGCTCGTCCTCGAGCTGCGGCTGCTCGGCGGAATGCTGGCCGGCCTGCTCGTCTATCAGCTGATCCACACGATCGCGCCCGTGATCGAACGCCATACCACCAGCATGCGCGCGCGCTGGGTCGCCGTCGTGCTGCTGTCGATCGCGATCGTCGGCGCGCTCACCGGCCTGACGCTCGGCATCATCGAGCATTTCGAGCACACGGTGCCGAACCTGCAGAGCCTGCTCGGCCAGCTGATGCAGATCGTCGAGCAAACCCGCGCGCGCACGCCGGCCTGGATCGCGAACCTGCTGCCCGTCGACGTCGAACAGATGAAGACGAAGGCGGCCGTGCTGATGCATTCGCACATGGACCAGCTCCAGCAAAGCGGCAAGAGCGTCGCACGCGGCTTCGGCCACGTGCTGTTCGGGATGATCATCGGCGCGATGATCGCGATCGGCGTCGAGCAGGGCAAGGTGCGCCGGCCGCTGTCGACCGCGCTCGTCACGCGCGTGTCGCGCTTCGCCGACGCGTTCCGCCGGATCGTGTTCGCGCAGATCAAGATCTCGGCGATCAATGCGGCCTTCACCGGCATCTACCTGCTCGTCGCGCTGCCGATCTTCCACCAGCGGCTGCCGCTGTCGAAGACCCTCGTGCTCATCACGTTCATCGTCGGCCTGCTGCCGGTGATCGGCAATCTGATCTCGAACACGCTGATCGTCGCGGTGTCGCTGTCGGTCAGCATGGGCACCGCGATCGCGTCGCTCGCGTTTCTCGTGGTCATCCACAAGCTCGAATACTTCCTGAACGCGAAGATCATCGGCGGCCAGATCGAGTCGCGCGCGTGGGAGCTGCTGCTTGCGATGCTGATCATGGAAGCCGCGTTCGGGCTGCCGGGCGTGATCGCCGCACCGATCTTCTACGCGTACCTGAAACGCGAGCTGTACCTGCTGCGGCTGATCTGACGCCGCCCGCTCGCCAACGGCAAACGAAAACGCCGCGCCCCGTGAAGGGCGCGGCGTTTTTGCTTGTTGAGCGGGCGTTCCGCGGCCGACGGATCAGCGGAACACGACCGTCTTCGTCCCGTTCAGCACGATCCGGTGCTCGACGTGCCACTTCACCGCCCGCGCGAGCGTCACGCACTCGACGTCGCGGCCGATCGCGGTCAGCTGGTCGGGCGTCATGCTGTGGTCGACGCGCTCGACTTCCTGCTCGATGATCGGGCCTTCGTCGAGATCGGTCGTCACGTAGTGCGCGGTCGCGCCGATCAGCTTCACGCCGCGGTCGAATGCCTGGTAGTAAGGCTTCGCGCCCTTGAAGCTCGGCAGGAACGAATGGTGGATGTTGATCGCGCGCCCGGCGAGCTGCTCGCACATGTTCGGCGACAGGATCTGCATGTAGCGCGCGAGCACGACGAGATCGGCCTGGTGCTCGTCGATCACTTCCAGCACGCGTGCTTCCTGCGCGGCCTTCGCAGCATCGGACGAACCGCCGACGAGCGGGAAGTGATGGAACGGAATGTTGTAGCTCGCGGCGAGCTGGTAGAACTCCTTGTGGTTCGACACGATCGCCGGGATCTCGATCGGCAACTGGCCGGTGCGATAGCGGAACAGCAGGTCGTTCAGGCAGTGGCCGATCTTCGACACCATGATCACGATGCGCGGCTTCACGGCCGCATCGTGCAATTCCCAGCGCATCGAGAACTGCTCGGCGAGCGGCGCGAATTCGTTGCGAAGCGTGTCGAGCGCCGACGCGGCATCCACGCCGCCGCCGTCCTGCTCGAAGTGCACGCGCATGAAGAACTCGCCGGTGCGGCTGTCGCCGAACTGTGCGGAATCGAGGATGTTGTTGCTGCGCTCGAACAGGAAGCCCGAGACCGCATGGACGATGCCGTGCCGGTCGGGGCACGACAGTTTCAAGATAAAGCTGTGATCGGTCGGCATGACCGCGACTCCCATTGTTTCCGTATTCGTCAAATTGCCCGTTCGCGCCGCCAGGCCGCGCGCGGCGCGCGTCATGCGCCCGGCACGAACAGCGCGTCGATGCCGGCCGCGTCGGCCGCCGCAAGCCAGCGGTGGCGCAGCAGCGTATCGAGCGTCGCGAGGCTCGCATCCATCGTCGCGCGGCCTTCGCGCAGCCAGCCGATCACCTCGGGCACGCCGGCCAGCAGGTGCTCGGCCACTTCGCCGTCCTGGTTGCGCGGCGCGAAGTCGTGCGGCAGCGGCAGGTCGTACACGAAGATCAGCTCCGACTGCGTGCCTTCCGGCAGCGAGTTCAGCACCTGCACCGTGCGGCCCGCGATCGCGCGCGCCGCCAGGTCGGCCGGAATGCCGGCTTCTTCCCAGCACTCCTTCGCGAGCGTCTCGTGAACGCCCAGCCCCCAGCCGATCCCGCCCGCGACGACGTTGTCGAGCATGCCGGGGTCGGTGGCCTTGGTCTCGCTGCGGCGGCCGAGCCACATCTTCGGCGCGGCCGCGGCGGGCTCGCCGGGCGTAACCGCATATTCTACGATGCCGTTCACGTGCACCGCATAGGTCTGCGTGCCGAAGAAGCGCGACGCCGCGCGCTCGATGTACGCGAGCGGCGGATCGTCGAAGCGGTTGCGGATCGCGTAGATCTCGTCGCGCCAGCCGGGAATCGCGCCTTCCGCCGCGAGCGCGCCGATCGCGCCGGCCAGCGCCATGCTGCGCGCATCGACCGAATCGTAGCGCGCCGACAGCACGACGCGCTCGCCGGTCAGCTCGAACACGTCGGGCCAGCGCGCGAGCTTCGCGACGTCCTGGCGGCGCACCCAGCCCACCGCCTGGCCGGCGATCTCGAAACGCAGGTGCGCGGCCGGATCGAAGCGGCGCGCGGCCGCGATGCACGGAAACGTCATCGCGCTCAATCCTTCAGCGCGACGCGGATGCCGATCGCGATGAACGTCGCGCCGGCGATCCGGTCGAGCCACACGCCGGCCTTCGGGCGGCGCTTCAGCCATGCGCCGATCATGCCCGCGCCGACGCCGAACAGCGAGAAGACCGCGGCCGTCTGCAGCATGAACAGCGCGCCGAGCTCGAACATCTGCAGCGTCACGCCCTGCGCGCCGTGCGGATCGACGAACTGCGGCAGGAACACGACGAAGAACAGCGTGACCTTCGGGTTCATCAGGTTGCCGATCACGCTCTGCCGGAAGATCGTGCCGAGCGGCTGCGGCGGGCGCGCATGCGCGTTCGCGAGGCCCTGGCTGCGCAGCGCCTTGATGCCGATCCACACGAGGTACGCGGCGCCCGCGAGCTTCAGGATCTGGAACGCGACCGGCGACGAACGCAGCACGGCCGCGACGCCGAGCGCCGCGAGCGTCGTGTGGAACAGGATCCCCGCCGTGAAGCCGAGCGCGGCGACGAAGCCGGCCGCGCGGCCCTGCGAGATGCCGCGTGCGAGCACCTGCAGGTTGTCGGGACCCGGCGCGAACGTGATCGCGATCGACGTGGCGAGAAACAGCATGAAGTTGGGCATCGTGAACCTCGCTGCGGAAGGTGAACCAGGCGCGAACCAGCGCAAACCGGGGCGGCGGGCCCCGACGGACCGGCGTTCAGTGGCCGGAGAATTCGGTAACGGTATAGACGGGCAACCCGGCGTTGCGCAGCAGCGCCGAGCCGCCGAGATCGGGCAGATCGATGATCGACGCACCTTCGACGACCACCGCGCCGAGCCGCTGCAGCAGGTTGCGCCCCGCCATCATCGTGCCGCCGGTCGCGATCAGGTCGTCCATGATGATCACGCGGTCGCCGGGGCGGCACGCATCTTCGTGGATCTCGACCGTCGCGCTGCCGTATTCGAGATCGTACGATTCCGAACGCGTCTTGTACGGCAGCTTGCCGACCTTGCGGATCGGCACGAAACCGACGCTCAGCTCGTACGCGACGATCGGCGCGATGATGAAGCCGCGCGCGTCGAGGCCCGCGACGTAGTCGAGCTTCGCGTCGACATAGCGTTCGACGAACAGGTCGACGAGGATGCGCAGCGCCTTCGGGCTCTGCAGCAGCGTCGTGATGTCGCGGAACTGCACACCCGGCTGCGGCCAGTCCGGCACCGTGCGGATCTGGCTGTGGATGAAGGCGACCGGATCGAGCGGTGCGCCCGGCGACGAATGCGGCATGAAACTCTCCGAAAAAAACGGTGCGCGAAGATCGGGCACCGTTTCTGATCAATACGGGTCGGGTTGCGAATCGCGGCTCACGCAGCCGCGGCCGGCGGATCGCGCCGATGGCGCGACAACCGCTCCTCCGCGAGCGCGAGCGCCTCGGGCAGCCCGCGCAGCACCACGATGTCGCTCGCGCGCAGCTTGGTCTGCGGATCGGGTTCGACGCCGCGGATGCCGTGGCGGCGGATCGCCGTGACCTCCAGCCCGAGCGCGTACAGCCCGAGTTCTTCCAGCGACCGCCCGACCGCGTCCGCGCGCGCATCGACCGGCACCGATTGTAGCCGCACCTGCTCGTGATCGTCGTCGTCCGCGTCATCGGCGCCGCGGAAATAGCCGCGCAGCAGGCTGTAGCGCTCGTCGCGCATCTCCTCGACGCGCCGCACGACCTTGCGCATCGGCACGCCGACCAGCACCAGCGTGTGCGACGCGAGCATCAGGCTGCCCTCGACGATCTCCGGAATCACCTCGGTCGCGCCGGCCGCCAGCAGCTTTTCGAGATCGGCATCGTCGACGGTGCGCACGATCGCCGGCAGCGTCGGCTCCAGCTCGTGCACGTGATGCAGCACGCGCAGCGCGGACGGCGTGTTCGCGTAGGTGATCGCGACGGCCGCCGCCCGGTGGATACCGGCCGCGACCAGCGACTCGCGGCGCGCGGCGTCGCCGAACACGACCGATTCGCCGGCCGTCGCGGCCGCGCTCACGCGATCGGGGTCGAGGTCGAGCGCGACGTACGAAATGCCTTCCTGCTCGAGCATGCGCGCGAGGTTCTGCCCGGCGCGGCCGTAGCCGCAGATGATCACGTGGCCGCGCTGCTTGAGGCTTTGCGTCGCGATCCGCGTCATCTGCAGCGACTGCTGCATCCATTCGGTCGACGACAGCCGCATCACGATGCGGTCGGCGTTCTGGATCAGGAACGGCGCGGCGAGCATCGACAGCAGCATCGACGCGAGGATCGCCTGCAGCAGCGTCGAGTCGACGAGATGCCGGTCGAGGATCAGGTTCAGCAGCACGAAGCCGAATTCGCCGGCCTGCGCGAGGCCGATGCCCGTGCGCATCGCGACGCCCGGCGTCGCGCCGAACAGCCGCGCGAGCCCGGCGATCATCGTCGCCTTGAACAGGATCTGCCCGACGAAGAAGCCGAGCACGATCAACGGATGCTCCCAGATCACGCGTGGATCGAGCAGCATCCCCGTCGTCACGAAGAACAGCCCGAGCAGCACGTCGCGAAACGGCTTGATGTCTTCCTCCACCTGATGGCGGAACGGCGTCTCGGAAATGAGCATCCCGGCGATGAACGCGCCGAGCGCGAGCGACAGCCCGAAGCGGTCGGTGATGAACGCCGCGCCGAGCGTGACGAGCAGCAGGTTCAGCACGAACAGCTCCTGCGAGCGGCGCCGCGCGACCACGTTGAGCCAGCGCGTCATGAAGCGCTGGCCGATGACCAGCAGCAGCGCGAGCGCGATCACGATCTTGACCGCCGCGAAGCCGAGCGTGAGCGCGAGATCCTTCGACGATTCGGCGCCGAACGCGGCGATCACGATCAGCAGCGGCACGACCGCGAGATCCTGGAACAGCAGCACGCCGAAGATGTTGCGGCCGTGCTCCGTCTCGATCTCGAGCCGCTCGGCGAGCATCTTCGACACGATCGCCGTCGACGACATCGCGAGCGCCCCGCCGAGCGCGATGCTGCCCTGCCACGTGATGTGCACCCAGTGCTCGAACAGCGCGCCGAGCACGAGCGCGAGCAGGAGGGTCGCGACGACCTGCAGCAGGCCGAGCCCGAACACGAGCCGCTGCATCGCCCTCAGCTTCGCCAGCGAGAATTCGAGGCCGATCGAGAACATCAGGAACACCACGCCGAACTCCGCGAGGTGCTCGGCCCGTTCGAGATCCGCCGCGACGCCGAATGCGTGCGGGCCGACCAGGATGCCGACGGTCAGGTAGCCGAGCATCGGCGGCAGGTTCAACGAGCGGAATACGACGACGCCCACCACCGAGGCCAGCAGCAGCAGCAGGGTCATTTCGAGCGGGGAAATCACGGGCGAAGCGTCCTCGTTCGTCGGGGCCACGGCAATGCGGGCGCGGGTGGTGGCGGTGGACACGCGACATCGGACGAGTCCGAAGGCGCGGCGCGGCGAACAAACGCCTTTGCTATACTCCGCGCATGATAGCGAAAATCAATGATGACCGGGCGCTCGCGCTCGCCCGCGACGTGCTCGACATCGAGGCGGACGCCGTGCGCGCGCTGCGCGACCAGCTCGACGGCGGCTTCGTCCAGGCCGTGGCGCTGCTGCTCGGCTGCCGCGGCCGCGTCGTGGTCTCGGGCATCGGCAAATCGGGGCATATCGCCCGCAAGATCGCGGCCACGCTGGCCAGCACCGGCACGCCGGCCTTCTTCGTCCACCCTGCCGAGGCCAGCCACGGCGACCTCGGGATGGTCACCTCCGACGACGTCTTCATCGGCATCTCCTATTCCGGCGAATCGGAAGAACTCGTCGCGATCCTGCCGCTCGTGAAGCGGATCGGCGCGAAGCTGATCGCGATCACGGGCCGTGCGGAGTCGAGCCTCGGCACGCTCGCCGACGTGAACCTGAACGCCGCGGTCTCGAAGGAAGCATGCCCGCTGAACCTCGCGCCCACCGCGAGCACGACCGCCGCGCTCGCACTCGGCGACGCGCTCGCCGTCGCCGTGCTCGACGCGCGCGGCTTCGGCTCGGAAGATTTCGCGCGCTCGCATCCGGGCGGCGCGCTCGGCCGGCGCCTGCTCACCTACGTGCGCGACGTGATGCGCTCGGGCGACGACGTCCCGGCCGTCGGGCTCGACGCGACGCTATCGGACGCGCTGTTCCAGATCACCGCGAAGCGCCTCGGCATGACGGCCGTGGTCGACGCCGACGGCAAGGTCGCCGGCATCTTCACGGACGGCGACCTACGCCGCGTGCTCGCGCGCGACGGCGATTTCCGCACGCTGCCGATCACCGAAGTCATGACGCGCGAGCCGCGCACGATCGCGCCGGATCACCTGGCGGTCGAGGCCGTTGAACTGATGGAGCGCCACCGGATCAACCAGATGCTGGTCGTCGATGCCGACGGCGCGCTGATCGGCGCGCTGAACATGCACGACCTGTTTTCGAAGAAGGTGATCTGATGAGCGCAGCGCTGACTGCGGCCGAACGCGCGAGCCGCGTGAAGCTGATGATTTTCGACGTCGACGGCGTGCTGACCGACGGCGGCCTGCTGTTTACCGCGGCCGGCGACACGATGAAGTCGTTCAATTCGCTCGACGGCCACGGCGTGAAGCTGCTCGGCGAGGCCGGCATCGCGACCGCGATCATCACGGGCCGCCGCTCGGACATCGTCGCGGCGCGCGCGAAGGAAATGAAGATCGCGCACCTGTTCCAGGGCGTCGAGAACAAGCTCGCCGTGTTCGCCGACCTGATCGCATCGCTCGGCCTGACGGCCGACGCATGCGGCTACATGGGCGACGACTGGCCCGACCTGCCGGTGATGCTGCGCTGCGGCTTCGCCGCGGCCCCCGCGAACGCGCACCCCGAGGTGATCGCCCGCGCGCACTGGGTCGCCGAGGCCCGCGGCGGCCACGGCGCGGTGCGCGAAGTCTGCGATGCGGTCCTGCGCGCGCAGCGCCGCTACGACGCGCTGCTCGCCGCCGCCTGCGGAGCCTGACCGATGAGCACGCATTTCCGCTGGACCCAGATGCTGCCGCTCGCCGCGGTCGCCGCGCTCGCGGGCGTCACGTGGTGGCTGCTGCAGGCCACGCTGCCGCCGCCCGGCGAGGGCGCCGCGCAGCCGAAGCGCCACACGCCCGACTATTTCGCGGACAACTTCTCGGTCACCGAGCTCGACCAGTCCGGCACGACCCAGTACCGGCTGACGGCCGCGAAGCTGGTCCATTACGAAGATACCGAAAGCAGCGACCTGACCGATCCGGCCATGCGCGCGTTCCAGCCCGGCAAGCCGGTCGTGACGACCACCGCGAAGCGCGGCACCGTCAACGGCGACGTGTCGATCGTCGACTTGTACGACGACGCGCGCATCCTGCGCGCGGCCGGCGGCGGCGATCCGCAGATGCAGGCCGATTCCCAGCATTTCCGGATCTTCGTCAATGACGATGTGATCCAGACCGAAAAGCCGGTTAAACTTCAGCGCGGCCTGTCGCTCGTCAACGCGACCGACGGCATGAAGTACAACAACGTCACCCGGGTCATCGAGCTTTACGGCAACGTGCGCGGCACGATCGCCGCGGCGGACACGTCCGGCGGCTCGAAAGGTCAACCCAAGTGACGCATCCCTCACGTGACTGCATGAACGAACCGTTCCCTCGACAGATTTCCGGCGGCGCTGCGCGCGCCGTCCGCGTCGCGCTCGCCGCGACGCTCGTGGCGCTCCCGCTCGTCGGGCTGGCGCCGCTCGCCCATGCCGAGAAGGCCGACCAGAACAAGCCGATCAACGTCGAGGCCGACAACCTGACCTATGACGATCTGAAGCAGGTCACGGTCGCGACCGGCAACGTCGTGATCACGAAGGGCACGATCATCATCAAGGGCGATCGCGTCGAAGTGCGCCAGGACCCGGAAGGCTATCAGTACGCGACGTCGTTCGGCAGCGGCAAGAAGCACGCGACGTTCCGCCAGAAGCGCGAAGGCCTCGACGAGTACATCGACGGCGACGCCGAACGCATCGACTACGACGGCAAGCAGGATCTGACCACGCTGACCACCGCCGCGACCGTGCGCCGCCTGCAGGGCACGTCGACGGTCGCCGACACCGTGCACGGCAGCGTGATCACGTACGACGGCCAGCGCGACTTCTACACCGCGAAGGGCGGCAAGGACGTCGCCGCGCCGGGCAACCCGAACGGCCGCGTGCGCGCGATGCTGTCGCCGAAGAACGGCGGCCCCGCGCCGCTGAACGGGGCGCCGGCCAAGCTGTCGCCGTCGACCACGATCCAGGGAGCGCCGGGCCAATGAACGCGCTCCCCAACCGCCAGCCGGCCGGCACCACGAGCTCGCTCGTCGTCCGCAACCTGAAGAAGCGCTACGGCTCGCGCACGGTCGTCAAGGACGTGTCGCTCGACGTGAAGAGCGGCGAGGTCGTCGGCCTGCTCGGCCCGAACGGCGCCGGCAAGACCACGTCGTTCTACATGATCGTCGGCCTCGTACCGACGGACGCGGGCGAAATCTCGCTGAACGGCAGCTCGATCGGCCTGCTGCCGATCCACAAGCGCGCGTCGCTCGGCCTGTCGTACCTGCCGCAGGAAGCGTCCGTGTTCCGCAAGCTGACCGTCGAGGAAAACATCCGCGCGGTGCTCGAGCTGCAGCACGGCGAAGACGGCAAGCGGCTGTCGAAGGACGCGATCTCGGCGCGCACCGAAGCGCTGCTCGACGAGCTGCAGATCGGCCACCTGCGCGAGAACCCCGCGCTGTCGCTGTCGGGCGGCGAACGGCGCCGCGTCGAAATCGCGCGCGCGCTCGCGACCAACCCGAGCTTCATCCTGCTCGACGAACCGTTCGCCGGCGTCGACCCGATCGCCGTGCTCGAGATCCAGAAGATCGTCAAGTTCCTGAAACAGCGCAACATCGGCGTGCTGATCACGGACCACAACGTCCGCGAAACGCTCGGCATCTGCGACCACGCTTACATCATCAGCGACGGTTCGGTGCTGGCCGCTGGCGCGCCGAGCGAAATCATCGAAAACGAAAGCGTGCGCCGCGTGTACCTCGGCGAGCACTTCCGCATGTAACGTCCTCCTCGTGGCTGGCTGCACCCCGCCCGGCAGCGCCGCGCGGGGCTGCGCCCCGCTTTGCATCCACGCCCGCGGGCATGCCCGCGGCCGGGCGGCGCGCCACGCGTAATCGCGGATGGCTCAACGCGCCTGGGTCGTGGCAAACTGCCGGTATGACTCCCTCCTTGCCATGAAAGCCAGCCTTCAACTCCGCCTGTCGCAACATCTTGCGCTGACGCCCCAGCTGCAGCAGTCGATCCGGCTCCTGCAGTTGTCGACGCTCGAATTGCAGCAGGAAGTCGCGATGGCCGTCGCGCAGAACCCGCTGCTCGAGAACGACGACGAATGGATCGCGAGCCCGCTGCGCGTCGCCGCGGACGGATCGCTGATCGCGCAGACGCCACCCGCATCGAACACCGAACCCGCCGCGGCCAACGGCACCAGTACGTCCAGCGATCGCGCGGAACGCGACGAGCCGGCAGGCGCCGACGAATACGACGGCTATGCGTCCGGCGACGGCAGCGACGGCCCGCAGTGGAATCTCGACGAATACGGCCGCTCGAGCGGCGCGTCCGACGACGACGATCTGCCGCCGCTGCAGGTGCAGGAAGCCGCGACGTCGCTGCGCGACCACCTGTCCGCGCAGTTGCGCGTCACGCAGGCCGGCCCGCGCGATCGCGCGCTCGTGATGTTCCTGATCGAATCGCTCGACGACGACGGCTATCTGACCGCCACGCTCGACGAAGTGCTCGCCGATCTGCCGCCCGAGCTGGAAATCGACTGCGACGAACTGAACGCGGCGCTCGCGCTGCTGCACAGCTTCGACCCGGCCGGCGTCGGCGCGCGCTCGGCCTCCGAATGCCTGAAGCTGCAGTTGCTGCGTCTCGATCCGTCCCCCACGCGCACGCTCGCGCTCGAGATCGTGTCGCAGCATCTCGAACTGCTCGCCGCACGCGACTTCACACGGTTGCGCAAGCACCTGAAGGCGACCGACGACGCGCTGCGCGACGCGCACGCGCTGATCCGCTCGCTGGAGCCGTTCCCCGGTGCCGCTTACGGGAAGGCCGAGGCCGACTACGTCGTGCCCGACATCATCGTGAAGAAGGCCGGCCAGGGCTGGCTCGCGGAGCTCAATCCGGAGGTCGTGCCGCGCCTGCGGATCAACAACCTGTACGCGAACATCCTGCGCAACAGCCGCGGCGACCCGTCGGCCGGATCGTTGAAACAGCAGCTCCAGGAAGCGCGCTGGCTGATCAAGAACATCCAGCAGCGTTTCGACACGATCCTGCGTGTCGCGCAGGCTATTGTCGAGCGTCAGAAGAATTTCTTCGCGCACGGTGAAATTGCCATGCGCCCCTTGGTTTTGCGGGAAATAGCTGATACGCTGGGCCTACACGAGTCGACTGTCAGCCGTGTGACAACCGGGAAGTACATGCTGACCCCGTTCGGGACGCTTGAATTTAAGTACTTCTTCGGATCTCACGTCTCGACCGACACCGGTGGCGCCGCCTCGTCGACCGCCATCCGAGCCCTCATCAAGCAACTGATAGGAGCTGAAGACCCAAAATCGCCACTTTCGGATAGCCGCATTGCCGAGCTGCTGGCAGAACAGGGTTTCGTGGTCGCGCGCCGCACGGTTGCGAAATATCGCGAAGCCCTCAAGATCCCGGCAGTGAATCTGCGCAAGTCTCTTTAAGCCTGCTGCCTGCCCGGCGGCAGGCGTGTCCCGACCACCGCGCACACGGGGAACAGGCCGGGCGACCTGTCCGCGATACGCCGCCTTCGTGCGGCACGGGCAAGTCGACCGGAGCGCCGCCTCGATGCGGCCGGGTGGTCACTCGCTTGGAGAAGCACTATGAACCTGAAGATCAGTGGACATCATCTCGAAGTCACGCCTGCAATTCGCGAATACGTGATCACCAAGCTGGACCGGGTGCTACGGCATAGCGATCAGGTGATCGATGGCACTGTGATCCTCTCGGTCGACAACCACAAGGAAAAGGACAAGCAGCAGCGCGCGGAAATCAACCTGCACCTGAAGGGCAAGGACATCTTCGTCGAAAGCGCGAACGGCAACCTGTACGCCGCGATCGATCTGCTGATCGACAAGCTGGATCGCCAGGTCGTCAAGCACATGGAGCGCCTGCAAACGCACGCGCACGACCCGATCAAGCTTCAACCGTCGATCGACCAGATCGAACTGCCGCCGCAGTAATCGTCACCGCAACACGCACGCCGCCCGGTTCGCCGGGCGTTTTTTTTGCCACTCCGAGCGCAGGTGCAACCGGTCCGACCGTGCTGCGCCACGCGCGCGGCTGTGCTCTATAATGTCCCGGTTATCGCCGGGGGGTGTTGGATGCGGTAGCGGCGTTGCAGGTTGCCATGCCACATGCCTTGATATCGCCGAACATGGAAAATCAGTCCGCCGCCGCAAGGAGACCCCAGGCCGCCCAATCGCCTGCCAACATGAATCGCCTAGCCAAAATCCTGCCCATAGAGAACGTCGTCATCGACCTCTCGGTCACCAGCAAGAAACGCGTCTTCGAACAAGCCGGGCTGATGTTCGAGAATCAGAACGGCATCGGCCGCAGCACCGTCACGGACAACCTGTTCGCGCGCGAGCGCCTCGGTTCGACCGGGCTCGGCGAAGGTGTCGCGATTCCGCACGGCCGCATCAAGGGCCTCAAGCATCCGCTCGCCGCGTTCGTCCGCCTCGCCGATGCGATTCCGTTCGAAGCGCCCGACGGCCAGCCGGTCAGCCTCCTGATCTTCCTGCTCGTCCCCGAGCAAGCCACGCAGCAGCACCTCGAGATCCTGTCGGAGATCGCGCAACTGCTGTCCGATCGCGACGCGCGCGAGCGTCTGCACAACGAAACGGATATCGCCGAGTTGCATCGCCTGCTCACTCAGTGGCAACCTTGAGTTGTTCCGGGCGGAATATTTCCCCGTACGAGGCGGCGCATGCCGCCGTCCAGGGCCGCCCGGCGCCGGCCCGGCATGGCGACGTCCGTCGCCGCGCGCCCGCACCGGCCCATTGGAGTGACGAGAGTCATGGATACGTCCAGCATCAACGCCCAGAGCATCTTCGACGACAACGCAGCCACGCTGAAACTGAGCTGGCTGACGGGGCATGAAGGCTGGGAACGCGGCTTTTCGGCCGACACGGTCGGCAACGCGACATCGAGCGCCGACCTCGTCGGCCACCTGAACCTGATCCACCCGAACCGGATCCAGGTGCTCGGCGAAGCCGAAATCGACTACTACCAGCGCCAGACCGACGAAGACCGCTCGCGCCACATGGCCGAGCTGATCGCGCTCGAGCCGCCGTTCCTCGTCGTCGCCGGCGGCGCGGCGGCGCCGCCCGAACTGGTGCTGCGCTGCACGCGCTCGTCCACGCCGCTGTTCACGACGCCGATGTCGGCCGCCGCGGTGATCGACAGCCTGCGGCTCTACATGTCGCGCATCCTCGCGCCGCGCGCGACGCTGCACGGCGTGTTCCTCGACATCCTCGGGATGGGCGTGCTGCTGACCGGCGATTCGGGCCTCGGCAAGAGCGAGCTCGGCCTCGAGCTGATCAGCCGCGGCCACGGCCTCGTCGCCGACGACGCGGTCGATTTCGTCCGTCTTGGCCCCGATTTCGTCGAAGGGCGCTGCCCGCCGCTGCTGCAGAACCTGCTCGAAGTGCGCGGCCTCGGCCTGCTCGACATCAAGACGATCTTCGGTGAAACCGCGGTGCGGCGGAAAATGAAGCTGAAGCTGATCGTCCAGCTCGTGCGGCGCCCCGACGGCGAATTCCAGCGCCTGCCGCTCGAAAGCCAGACCGTCGACGTGCTCGGCTTGCCGATCAGCAAGGTCACGATCCAGGTCGCGGCCGGCCGCAACCTCGCGGTGCTCGTCGAGGCGGCCGTCCGGAACACGATCCTGCAGTTGCGCGGAATCGACACGTTGCGCGATTTCATGGATCGGCAACGACTCGCGATGCAAGATCCCGACAGTCAGTTCCCCGGCAAACTGGTGTAACCCGCACGCGCCGGCCGCGCAACGCCGACGCGTCGAGCCGGTGCTATGATGAAACGTCAGGATTCTCTGTTCCCATGCGCATCGTCCTCATCACCGGCATCTCCGGCTCAGGCAAGTCCGTCGCGCTGAACGCGCTCGAGGACGCAGGCTATTACTGCGTCGACAACCTGCCGCCGCACGTGCTCCCCGAACTCGCCCGCTACCTTGCGCAGGACGGCCAGCGCCGGCTCGCGGTCGCGATCGACGCGCGCTCGAGCGCGTCGCTCGATGAAATGCCCGGCCTGATCCGCGAGCTGTCCCGCGAGCACGACGTGCGCGTGCTGTTCCTCAACGCGAGCACCCAGGCGCTGATCCAGCGCTTCTCCGAAACGCGTCGCCGCCATCCGCTGTCCGGCTCGCGGTCGCACGATGCCGACGTCGGCCTGCTGTCGTCGCTCGAGGAAGCGATCGAGCGCGAGCGCGAGCTCGTCGCGCCGCTCGCCGAATTCGGCCATCAGATCGATACCAGCACGCTGCGCGCGAACGCGCTGCGCACCTGGGTCAAGCGCTTCATCGAGCAAAAGAACAACGACCTGATGGTGATGTTCGAATCGTTCGGCTTCAAGCGCGGCGTGCCGCTCGACGCCGACCTGATGTTCGACGTGCGCGCGCTGCCGAATCCGTACTACGACCACGAGTTGCGCCCGCTCACCGGGCTCGACCAGCCGGTCATCGCCTTTCTCGACGCACTGCCGATCGTCCACCAGATGATCGACGACATCCATGCGTTCCTGATGAAATGGCTGCCGCACTTCCGCGATGACAACCGCAGCTACCTGACCGTCGCCATCGGCTGCACGGGCGGCCAGCATCGCTCGGTGTTCATCGCGGAAACGCTCGCCGCGCGCCTGGCGCGCGAGGCGAACGTGATCGTGCGGCATCGTGACGCGCCGGTGGATGTCGACGCGTCGTCGCGGCTCGTCTCCGAGGTCGACCGACCCTAGCGACACCCGCCCCCACGCCCGCGCGCCATGTCCTCCCTATCGACCACCCTGATCGACCTGCCGCTGTTTCCGCTGCACACGGTGCTGTTTCCGGGAGGGCTGCTCCCGCTCAAGGTGTTCGAGGCGCGCTATCTCGACATGTCGCGCGCCTGCCTGCGCGACGACGCACCGTTCGGCGTATGCCTGCTCAAGAGCGGGCCCGAAGTCGCGCAGGATGGCGCGGTGTCGGTGCCCGAGACCATCGGCTGCATGGCGCGCATCACCGAGTGCGATACCGGCGAATTCGGGATGCTGTATCTGCAGGCGGTCGGCACGCAGCGTTTCGAGCTGCTGTCGTATCGCGTCGAAGGCAACGGGCTGCTGGTCGGCATCGCGGAGCCGCTGCCCGACGACATCCCGCTCGAAGGCGAACAGGCGCTCGCGCAGTTCGGCTCGTGCGCCGAGGTGCTCGAGCGCATCATCGACGCGCTGAAGAAGTCCGATCCGGAGAAAATGCCGTTCGGCGAGCCGTTCCGCCTCGACGATCCGAGCTGGGTATCGAACCGCCTCGCGGAACTGCTGCCGCTCGACCTGCGCGCACGGCAGAAGCTGATGGAGTTTCCGGACGTCGGCGCGCGCATCGACGCCGTGCACCACGTGCTCGACCGGCACGGCTGGCTGTAACGCCCGCGCCCGCTCCGTCGCGCATCGCGCGTCGCGCCCGCCCGAAAACCTCTCCTGCGCGCGGCCACCCGGCGCCTTCCCGCACGCGGCCCGCGCCGCGCCCTTCCCGTTCGTTACAGCAGCGGCCCGCGCCGCGCCCTTCCCGTTCGTTACAGCAGCGGCCCGCTCAGCGCGTCGAGCAGCTTGCGCACGGGCGCCGGCACGCCGTACGCGTCGAGCCGGCTCAGCGGCACCCACGCGGTGTCCGCGTCCCGCGCCTGCGACGGCAGGCCGCCGCCGTCCGCCACATCGCTCAGCCGCGGCTCGATCTCGAGCCGGAAATGCGTGAACGTGTGCGTGAGCGGCGCGAGCGGCACCGTGCCGCCGCCGCCGAAGCCGCGCGCGAGATCGGCCAGCGCGGCATCGCCGTCCGCTTGCGGCAGGCTCCACAGCCCGCCCCAGATGCCGGTCGGCGGCCGTCGCTCCAGCAGCACGGCGTCGCCGTCGCGCAGCACGAGCATCCAGGTCTTGCGCGTCGGCACGGCCTTCTTCGGCCGCGCGGCCGGCAGTTCGCGCTGGCGGCCGGTCGATTGCGCGACGCAGTCGCCCGCGAACGGGCAGCGCGCGCAGTCGGGCTTGCCGCGCACGCACAGCGTCGCACCCAGATCCATCAGCCCCTGCGTATACGCGCTCACGTCGGCCGCGTTCGCGGCATCGGGCAGCAGCGATTCGGCGAGCGCCCACATGTCGTTCTCGACACGCTTCTCCCCCGGAAAGCCCTCGACGCCGAATACCCGCGCAAGCACGCGCTTCACGTTGCCGTCGAGGATCGTCGCGCGCGCGCCGTACGCGAACGACGCGATCGCGGCGGCCGTCGAGCGGCCGATGCCCGGCAGTTCGGCCAGCGCGTCGGGCGTCGCCGGAAACGCGCCGCCGTGCTCGGCGACGACGACCTGCGCGCAGCGGTGCAGGTTGCGCGCGCGCGAGTAGTAGCCGAGCCCCGCCCACAACGCCATCACGTCGTCGCTCGGCGCGGCCGCGAGCGCGGCGACGTCGGGGTAGCGGTCGAGAAAGCGCGTGTAATACGGAATGACGGTCGACACCTGGGTCTGCTGCAGCATGATTTCCGACAGCCAGATCCGGTACGGATCGCGGGTGTTCTGCCACGGCAGGTCATGGCGGCCATGCTCGCGCTGCCACGCGACGAGACGCGTGGCGAACGTGCGATGCAGCGGCGTGACGGGGAACGGAGCGGGGGCGATGCGGGGCGGCTTCAAGTTGTCTGATCGTGGAAAAGGGTTTCAACGCTGGCACGTCGGGCAGAAATAGGTCGACCGCTGGCCCTGCACGATCTGGCGAACCGACGTGCCGCAGACGCGGCACGGCTGGCCCGCACGATCATAGACGAAGCAGTCGAGCTGGAAGTAGCCGCTTTCGCCGTTGCTGCCGACGAAGTCGCGCAACGTGCTGCCGCCGCGCTCGATCGCGTCGGCGAGCGTCGCGCGCACCGCGTCGGCCAGCCGCTCGTAGCGCGCCAGCGAAACCTTGCCGGCGGCCGTCGTCGGCCGGATGCCCGCGCGAAACAGGCTCTCCGACGCATAGATGTTCCCGACGCCGACGACCATGTCGCCCGCGAGCAGCGCCTGCTTGACCGATACCGTGCGGCCGCGCGTGCGCGCGTGCAGCAGCGCGCCGGTGAACGCCGGCGAGAACGGCTCGACGCCGAGGCTCGCGAGGAGCGGATGCGCATGCACGTCGCCTGCTTCGCGCGGGTGCCACAACACGGCGCCGAAACGGCGCGGGTCGCGAAACCGCAGCACGAACTCGTCGAAGATCCAGTCGATGTGGTCGTGCTTCGCGGCGACCGGCACGCCGGCCGCGGGCAGCACACGCAGCGTGCCGGTCATCCCGAGATGGACGATGAACCAGCCGGCATCGACTTCGAACAGCAGGTACTTGCCGCGGCGCTCGACGGCGAGCACCTCGCGCGCGCGCAACTGCTCGGCGAGCCCCGCCGGCACGGGCCAGCGCAGCATCGCGGTACGGACGTCGACACGCTCGACGCGGCGGCCCGCGACAAAGGGCTCGATGCCCCGGCGCGTGACTTCGACTTCTGGCAACTCTGGCATGTTTTGCGGGTCTGAGGCTACGGTCTGCTTGCATGGGGAACGCGCATGCGCTGCCGCGCGAGCGGCCGCTCTCGCGACTCCCCCGAATGAAACACGGGAATGCCCGAAATCGCCCGCCCGGCAGCACGCGAGGCGCGCGATTTCGGGCATTCGCATGGGGATTCCACAGGCAAGCGGACCCTATCACGATCGTGCGTGTATTGTAGCGAGCGCGTTACAATCGGTTGAAACATCGAACGGATTTCCATGACTCTGCCCTCGAAGCTGCTTCAGAAGCGCCCCGCCGCCGTGCGCGGCGCGCGCGCCTTCCCGGTCCGTCGTGCACTCGGCGCCGCGCTGTTTGCCGCCTGGACCCTCACCGCCTTCCCGGCCCACGCGCAGGATCCGGCATCGGACGACGCGCAGCCGCAGGGTGCGTTCGAGCATGTGATGCCGGACGAGCAGAAGAATCTCCCCGGCGTGCCGCTGACGAGCCAGATCGTCTACCAGGTGCTCGCCGCCGAGGTCGCGCTCCAGCGCAACCAGCCGGCGCCGGCCTACCAGACCTACCTCGCGCTTGCCCGCGACACGCGCGATCCGCGCATGGCGCAGCGCGCGACCGAAATCGCGCTCGGCGCACAGAGCCCGGCCGACGCGCTGTCCGCCGCGAATCTGTGGCGTCAGTACGCGCCGGATTCGAACCGCGCGTCGCAGGTCGACGCCGCGCTGCTGGTGCTCGCCGGCAAGCCGGCCGACGCGCAGCCGATGCTCGCGCGCGAGCTGGCCCGCGCGACCGGCGAGACGCGCGGCCCGGCGATCCTCGCGCTGCAGGCGCTGCTCGTGCGCGGCCCCGACCGCGTCGGCGGCCTCGCGGTGCTGAAGGACATGCTGAAGAACGACATGAGCCGCCCCGAGGCGCAGCTCGCGATCGCACGCCAGCAGCTCGCGGTCGACGACAAGGACGGCGCCGCGCAGTCGCTGAAGCAGGCGCTGCAGATCCGCCCCGACTACCTGCCGGCTGCGTTGATGCTGTCGCAGATGGGGCCGGCGGAACGCGCGGCGGGCATCGCGTCGTTCGAGAAGTATGTTCAGCAGAATCCGAAGTCGCGCGACGCACGGCTCGCGCTGTCGCAGCTCTATCTCGCCGACGACCGCCTCGACGATGCGCAGAAGCAGTTCGAGACGATGCGCAAGCTCGACGCGAAGGATCCGACGCCGCTGATGGCGCTCGCGCTGATCAAGATCCAGCAGAAGAAACTCGACGAGGCGACCGGCTACCTGAAGCAGTACGTGCAGCTCGGCGACAAGCAGCCGAACCTCGACGTCGGCCAGGGCTACATCTACCTCGCGCAGATCGCGATCGACCAGAACAACGATGCGCAGGCGTCGCAATGGCTCGACAAGGTCGACCAGACGAGCCAGCACTACCTGCCCGCGCAGATCACGCGCGCGCAACTGCTGCAGAAACAGGGCAAGACCGACGAGGCGCGCAAGGTGCTCGACAACCTGCCGATCACGGATCCGCGCGACGCGGCCGTGGTGGCGCGCACGGATGCGTCGATCCTGTTCACCGCGAAGCGCTATCCGGAAGCGGAAGCGCGGCTCGGACAGGCCGTCCAGGACTTCCCGGACGATCCCGACCTGCGCTACGACTACGCGATGGCGGCCGAAAAGACGGGCCACTACGCGACGATGGAAAAGCAGTTGCGCGAGCTGATCCGTACGCAGCCCGACAACCCGCAGGCCTACAACGCGCTCGGCTATTCGCTCGCCGACCGCAACCAGCGCCTGCCCGAGGCCAGCAAGCTGATCGACAAGGCGATGTCGCTCGCGCCGAACGACGCATACATCATGGACAGCCTCGGCTGGGTGAAGTACCGGATGGGCGACACGGCCGGCGCGACGAAGGTGCTGCAGCGCGCATACGAACTGCAGCCGAACGCCGAAATCGGCGCGCATCTCGGCGAAGTGCTGTGGAAGAGCGGCGCGCAGGACGACGCGCGCAACGCGTGGCGTGCCGCGCGGAAGCTCGAACCCGACAACGAAACGCTCGTGCAGACGCTGAAACGCCTACAGATCAACGACCTTTGATGCGGATGTTCCCGATGTTTTCCCTGCCCTCGCGCGCGCAGCGCACGCTGGCCGCGGCCGGCGCGGCGCTCGCGCTCGCCGGCTGCGCGAGCACGCCGCCGTCGGCCAACGCGCCGACGGGCGCCGTGCTGCAGACGGCGGCGACCCATGCGTACCACGGCCGCTTCGCGGTGCGGTACGACGATCGTCTCGGCAACCCGCAGAACGTGTACGGCAACTTCGACTGGCAAGAGCACGGCGACGACGTGTCGCTCGAACTGCGCAGCCCGCTCGGCCAGACGCTCGCGGTCGTGAAATCGACGCCGCGCGCGGCGTCGCTCGAATTGCCGAACCGCCCGACCCAATATGCGCCCGACGTCGGCGACCTGATGCAGAAAGCGCTCGGCTTCGAGCTGCCGCTCGCGGGCCTGCGCTACTGGCTGCTGCCCACCGCCGCCCCGGCGACGCCCGCGGAAACGGTGCGCGACCCGGCCGACGGCACGCGCATCAAGCAGCTCCGCCAGGACGGCTGGACGATCGACTACCTTGCCTACGCGGATGCCCCGGCCACGGGCGTCAAACGCGTCAACCTCGTGCGTGCGACGCCGCCGCTCGACATCAAGCTCGTGCTCGATCAGTGAGCACGCGCGCTTAAGCCTCGATACCCGCATGACCGATTCGACCCGCTCGCTGCGCAACTGCCTGGCGCCCGCGAAACTCAACCTGTTCCTGCACATCACCGGCCGCCGTCCGAACGGCTATCACGATCTGCAGAGCGTATTCCAGCTGCTGAACTGGGGCGACACGCTGCACTTCACGCGCCGCGACGACGGCCGCGTCGCACGCGTCACCGACGTGCCCGGCGTGCCCGAGGAAAGCGATCTCGTCGTGCGCGCGGCCAATCTGCTGAAAGCGCATACGGGCGCGGCGCACGGCGTCGACATCGAGATCGACAAGATCCTGCCGATGGGCGCCGGGCTCGGCGGCGGCAGCTCCGACGCGGCGACGACGCTGCTCGCGCTGAACCGCCTGTGGCAACTGGATCTGCCGCGCGCGGAACTCCAGTCGCTCGCGGTCAAACTCGGCGCCGACGTCCCGTTTTTTATTTTCGGAAAAAATGCGTTCGCGGAGGGTATCGGAGAAGAATTAGCTGAGGTAGAATTGCCGACTCGCTGGTTCCTGGTTGTGACGCCACGCGTTCATGTCCCGACCGCTGAAATATTTTCAGATGAGTTGTTGACAAGAGATACGAAGCCCGTCACAATTGCTGACTTTCTTGCACAGCAAACCAGCGATGCGGGATGGCCAGATAGCTTCGGCCGGAACGATATGCAGGAAGTTGTAACAAGGAAGTACGCGGAAGTTGCGCAGGCGGTCAAATGGTTGTATGATGTGACCCCCGCGAGGATGACCGGCTCCGGAGCAAGCGTGTTTGCAGCGTTTCACAGCAAGCACGAGGCAGAAGCGGCGAAAGCCAAACTGCCCGCCAGTTGGAATGGCGCAGTTGCCGAGAGCCTGAACGAGCATCCGCTCTTCGCTTTCGCGTCATGAAGTTTTACTTTGCCGAACGGCCTACACGAGTTCGGTGAAGTTATCAGTTAAGTGTAGGGGAGTCGCCAAGTTGGTCAAGGCACCGGATTTTGATTCCGGCATGCGAGGGTTCGAGTCCTTCCTCCCCTGCCAAAAATTTTCCCGCATTTCCCGCCCAAGCCTGAAGCAGGTGCACGATGAGCAGCCACAGCCATGATGGCCTGATGGTCTTTACTGGCAACGCGAATCCCGCGCTCGCCCAGGAAGTCGTCAGTATCCTTGGTATTCCCCTCGGCAAAGCAATGGTCAGCCGTTTCTCCGACGGCGAGATCCAGGTCGAGATCCAGGAAAACGTGCGCGGCAAGGATGTCTTCGTCCTGCAATCCACGTGCGCACCGGCGAACGACAACCTGATGGAACTGATGATCATGGTCGATGCGCTCAAGCGCGCATCCGCCGGCCGGATCACCGCTGCCATCCCCTACTTCGGCTACGCCCGTCAGGATCGCCGCCCGCGTTCGGCGCGCGTCGCGATCTCGGCGAAGGTCGTCGCGAACATGCTGGAAATCGCCGGCGTCGAGCGGATCATCACGATGGATCTGCACGCCGACCAGATTCAAGGCTTCTTCGACATCCCGGTCGACAACATCTACGCGACGCCGATCCTGCTGGGCGACCTGCGCAAGCAGAACTACTCGGATCTGCTCGTCGTGTCGCCGGACGTCGGCGGCGTGGTGCGTGCCCGGGCGCTCGCGAAGCAGCTCAACTGCGATCTCGCGATCATCGACAAGCGTCGCCCGAAGGCGAACGTCGCCGAAGTGATGAACATCATCGGTGAAGTCGAAGGCCGCACCTGCGTGATCATGGACGACATGGTCGATACGGCCGGCACGCTCTGCAAGGCCGCGCAAGTGCTGAAGGACCGCGGCGCGAAGCAGGTGTTCGCCTACGCGACGCACCCGGTGCTGTCGGGCGGCGCCGCGGACCGCATCGCCGCATCGGCACTCGACGAGCTGGTCGTCACCGATACGATCCCGCTGTCGGCCGAATCGCTGGCGTGCTCGAAGATCCGCTCGCTGACGAGCGCGAGCCTGCTGGCCGAGACGTTCTCGCGGATTCGCCGCGGCGATTCGGTGATGTCGCTGTTCGCGGAATCCTGATCGCGAATCGACGCAACAAAGCATGCGCGAAAAGCGAAGCGGCAACGCTTCGCTTTTTGCACAATCGGACGGGATAGACGAAACCCCGGCCGTTTCATCGGGGGCCGCCATTTGATGGCCCCGTTTTACTGCCTGGTCGCGGGCAGCCATTGGAGAATCACATGAAAGTCGTCGCTTTCGAGCGCCAACAGCAAGGTACGGGTGCGAGCCGCCGCCTGCGCAACGCCGGTAAGACCACGGGTATCGTTTACGGTGGCGAAGCCGCCCCGCAAAAGATCGAACTCGATCACAACGCCCTGTGGCACGCCCTGAAGAAGGAAGCTTTCCACTCGTCGATCCTCGATCTCGAAGTGGCCGGCCAGTCGCAACAGGTTCTGCTGCGCGACGTGCAATACCACCCGTTCAAGCAACTGGTGCTGCACGTGGACTTCCAGCGCGTCGACGCGAAGAAGAAGCTGCACACGAAGGTGCCGCTGCACTTCCTGAACGCTGAAGTCAGCCCGGCCGTCAAGCTGTCGAGCGCGGTCGTTTCGCACGTCGCGACGGAAATCGAAGTCGAGTGCCTGCCGGCTGCCCTGCCGGAGTTCCTCGAAGTCGACCTGTCGAAGATCGAAGCCGGTCAGTCGCTGCACGCGAAGGACATCGCACTGCCGAAGGGCGTGACGCTGGTCGCGCACGTCGACGCGGAAAACCCGGTTGTCGCGTCGGCGACGATCCCGGCTGGTGCCGTGTCGGACGCAGCAGAAGGCGAAACGCCGGCTGCCTGAGCGGCTGCCTGCGCCCCATCGATCCGTTTCGCGAAACGGTCGACGCAACCCGCCGCGGCTTGCCCGGCGGGTTTTTCTTTTTCTGCGCCCAGGCGGCCGCCGCCGCCTTCGAAACGTCATGATCAAACTGATCGTCGGCCTCGGCAATCCCGGGGCGGAATACACCGCGACGCGCCACAACGCCGGTTTCTGGCTGGTCGACCAGCTCGCCCGCGAAGCCGGCACGACGCTGCGCGACGAACGCCGCTTCCACGGCTTCTACGCGAAAGCGCGCCTGCACGGCGAGGAAGTCCATCTGCTCGAGCCGCAGACCTACATGAACCGCTCCGGCCAGTCGGTCGTCGCGCTCGCGCAATTCTTCAAGATCCTGCCCGACCAGATCCTCGTCGCGCACGACGAGCTCGATCTGCCGCCCGGCACCGTGAAGCTGAAGCTCGGCGGCGGCAGCGGCGGCCACAACGGGCTGAAGGACATCACCGCGCATCTGTCGTCGCAGCAATACTGGCGGCTGCGGATCGGCATCGGCCATCCGCGCGATCTGATTCCGGAAAGTGCGCGCGCCGGCGCGAAGCCCGACGTCGCGAACTTCGTGCTGAAGCCGCCGCGCCGCGAGGAACAAGACGTGATCGACGCATCGATCGAACGCGCGCTCGCCGTGATGCCGATGGTCGTCAAGGGCGAACTCGACCGCGCGACGATGCAACTGCATCGCAACTGATCGCCCGTCGCACCGGCCCGGTGCATCGGCCGTCCCGCGCAACCCGGCGGCCTCGCCCGCCCCACCGCGACGCGCACATGCGGTAATCTGGACGTTTTTGCCCGACAGGAGCCAAGCGGTGAGCCGTTACTGGAGCGACGTCGTTCAGCAACTCGTGCCTTACGTGCCGGGCGAACAGCCCGCGCTCGCGCACCCCGTCAAGCTGAACACCAACGAGAATCCCTATCCGCCGTCGCCCCGCGTCGTCGCGGCGATCGCACGCGAACTCGGCGACACCGGCGACACGCTGCGCCGCTATCCGGACCCGGTCGCGCGCGCGCTGCGCGAGACGGTCGCGGCCCATCACCGCATCCAGCCCGGGCAGGTGTTCGTCGGCAACGGCTCCGACGAGGTGCTCGCGCACGCGTTCCAGGCGCTGCTCAAGCACGACCGGCCGCTGCGCTTTCCCGACATCACGTACAGCTTCTACCCGACCTACGCGCGCCTGTACGGCGTCGAGACCACGGTCGTGCCGCTCGCGGACGATTTCTCGATCCGCGTCGACGATTATCTCGACGACGCCGGCGGCGTGCTGTTTCCGAACCCGAATGCGCCGACCGGGCGCGCGCTGCCGCTTGCGGACGTCGAGCGGATCGCGGCCGCGAATCCGTCGTCGGTCGTCGTGATCGACGAAGCGTACGTCGATTTCGGCGCGCAGTCGGCGATTACGCTGATCGACCGTCATCCGAACCTGCTCGTCGTGCATACGACGTCGAAGGCGCGCTCGCTCGCGGGCATGCGCGTCGGCTTCGCGTTCGGCGATGCGGCGCTGATCGACGCGCTGAACCGCGTGAAGGACAGCTTCAACTCGTACCCGCTCGACCGGCTCGCGCAGGTTGCCGCACAGGCCGCGTATGAAGACACCGATCATTTCAACGCCACCTGCCGGCGCGTGATCGACAGCCGCGCGCGGCTCACGCAGGCACTCGGCGCACTCGGCTTCGAGATCGTGCCGTCGGCCGCGAATTTCGTGTTCGCGCGCCATCCCGCGCACGATGCGGGCACGATCGCGGCGAAGCTGAAGGAACGGGAAATTTTCGTGCGGCACTTCCGGCTGCCGCGGATCGACCAGCACCTGCGTATCACCGTCGGCACCGATGCCGAATGCGATGCGCTCGTCGCGGCGTTGCGCGCGCTGCTGGCCTGACACGGAAAGATCGGCGCCGGGCGGCGCCGATCCGACAGCGCGGCGCGCGGGCCAATCGAGACGCGCGCGTCAGCGCAGAATCACGATGCGTCGTCGCCCTTCACGGCGATCAACGCGTGATACTTCTCCATCAATTGCGCGTGCGATTCGTCATGCTGCGGATCGCGCGGAATGCATTCGACCGGACACACCTGCTGGCACTGCGGTTCGTCGAAATGGCCGACGCACTCGGTGCACTTGTTCGGGTCGATCACGTAGATGTCCGGGCCCATCGAAATCGCGCCGTTCGGGCACTCGGGCTCGCACACGTCGCAATTGATGCACTCGTCGGTAATCATCAAAGCCATACTGATCTCACTTCTTCAGGCCGTCGGCCGGCCTCGCAACGAAACCGGCCGACGCCGCGTCACGCGGCGGGGCCTCCCATCGCGGCGACTTTCTCGGTCAACCATTTCTCGACGGACGGAAACACGAATTTGCTGACATCGCCGCCCAATTGCGCGATTTCACGCACGATCGTTCCCGAGATGAACTGGTACTGATCGGACGGCGTCATGAACATCGTCTCGACGTCGGGCAGCAGATAGCGGTTCATCCCCGCCATCTGGAACTCATACTCGAAATCGGACACGGCGCGCAGCCCGCGCACGATCACGCGCGCATTGTTGACGCGGACGAAATCCTTCAGGAGGCCTGTGAAACTCATCACCTTCACGTTCGGGTAATGGCCGAGCACCTCGTTCGCAATCGTCAGACGTTCTTCGAGCGAGAAAAACGGCTTTTTCGCGCGGCTGTCGGCAACGCCCACCACCAGCGTATCAAAAATGCTCGACGCGCGCCGCACGAGGTCTTCGTGCCCGCGCGTCAGCGGATCGAACGTACCGGGATACACGGCGACTACCATGTCGCTCCTCCTGTCATCACGCAAACGGGATGGCAGCCGTGCGATGCACGCGCCGCTGCCGAGATGGGCATGCGTCGCCTTTGCGGCGCGCCGCCTCGTATGGAACGCGCATTATTCATCATTTTCGCGCCGCAGCAAATGATAGTGAACCGCCCCCGCCTTGCCGCGCTTCACCACCTGCCAGCCAGCCAGCGCGTCGTGCGCGGCCGGATCGAGTTCCGCCCCCGTTTCGACGTACAGCGCGCCGTCCGCCGCGACGAGCGGCGCCGCCAACGCGATCGCGCGCTCGAGCGCGGCCAGGTCGTCGAACGGCGGATCGAGGAACACGACGTCGAACGCGCCCGGCGTAAGCCCGGCCGCGAGCCGCAGCGCATCGGCTTCGGCGATCTCGACCGAACGGGCGCCGAGCTTGTCCTTGATCGCACGCAGTTGGTGCGCCGCGCGCGGATGGCGCTCGACCATCACGACGCTCGCCGCGCCGCGCGACGCGGCCTCGAAGCCGAGCGCGCCGGTGCCCGCGAACAGGTCGAGGCAGCGCCAGCCTTCGAGATCCTGGCCGAGCCAGTTGAACAGCGTCTCGCGTACGCGATCGGGCGTCGGGCGCAGGCCGTCGAGATCGAGCACCGCGAGCGGCGTGCGTTTCCAGTCGCCGCCGATGATGCGGATCGTGTGCGGCTTGCCGCGGCCGGAAGGGGCCGCTGAGCGGCCGGAAGAGGAACGGGACATTCGGGAATATCGACAACGGAGGGACCGGACGCGCGCAGCCGCGCGCCGCCAAACAGGCGCACGTTACCACAGCGGCGACGCGCGCTGACGCGAGCGCCACGCCGCACTGATAAAATGCACGGTTTCGGCCGCCGAGCGCCGCGCCCACGCGAACGCAGAACGGCCCGTCCGGCGCCCCCGCCCCCGGCGGCGGCCCGCCCTCTTCCCGACGCCAGACCATGTTCAGTTTCTTCAAACGATTCAAGAAAACGCAGGAGCCCGATCCGGCGGAATCGCAATCGGCCGACGCGCAGCAAGCGGACGAAGCGTCCGACGCCGACGCGCCACCCGCGGCCGAGCTGCCGCAGGCGAGTGCCCAACCGGCCGCGCCGGCCGTCGTGATGACGGTCACGCCGACCAACGACGGCCGCGACGAAGTCGTCGAGACGGTCGAGATCGTCCCGCCGCCGCAGCAGGACGCCTCCGCGAAGAAGTCGTGGCTCGCACGCCTGAAAACGGGGCTCGCGAAGACGGGCTCGAGCATCACCGGCGTCTTCGTCAACACGAAGATCGACGAAGACCTGTACGAGGAGCTCGAAACCGCGCTGCTGATGTCCGACGCGGGCGTCGACGCGACCGAATACCTGCTCGGCGCGCTGCGCGAGAAGGTGCGCGCGGGCCGGCTGACCGATCCGCAGCAGGTGAAGGATGCGCTGCACGACCTGCTCGTCGAGCTGCTGGCGCCGCTCGAGAAATCGCTGATGCTCGGCCGCGCGCAGCCGCTCGTGATGATGATCGCCGGCGTGAACGGCGCGGGCAAGACGACCAGCATCGGCAAGCTCGCGAAGCATCTGCAGAGCTTCGACCAGTCGGTGCTGCTGGCCGCCGGCGACACGTTCCGCGCGGCGGCGCGCGAACAGCTGGCGGTCTGGGGCGAGCGCAACAACGTGACGGTCGTGCAGCAGGAAAGCGGCGATCCGGCCGCGGTGATCTTCGACGCGGTCAGCGCCGCGCGCGCGCGCAAGATCGACGTGATGATGGCCGACACGGCCGGCCGCCTGCCGACGCAGCTGCACCTGATGGAAGAGCTGAAGAAGGTGAAGCGCGTGATCGCGAAGGCGCACGACGGCGCGCCGCACGAGGTGCTGCTGGTGATCGACGCGAACACCGGCCAGAACGCGCTCACGCAGGTGAAGGCGTTCGACGACGCGCTGGGCCTGACCGGCCTGATCGTCACGAAGCTCGACGGCACCGCGAAGGGCGGGATTCTCGCCGCGATCGCGCGGCAACGGCCGGTGCCCGTCTACTTCATCGGCGTCGGCGAGAAGGTCGAGGACCTGCAGCCGTTCAGCGCGGTGGAATTCGCGGACGCGCTGCTGGGCTGACCGCCGCCGGCTCGCCTCGCACGGGGCGCCTTCGGGCGCCCTTTTTCATGCGGTCGCGCTCATTCCGCGTCGGGCTGCACACCCGGCTCGGCGGCCTTGAACGCATCGATCGTCGCCGCATGGTCGACGATCCGCTGGATCGTCGGGAAACGCGTCGTATCGATCGAGAAGCGGTTCGCGTTGAACACCTGCGGCACGAGGCACACGTCGGCGAGCGTCGGCGTGTCGCCGAAGCACAGCTTGCCGGTGCGCGGATCGTTCGCGAGACGCGTCTCCAGCGTGTCGAAGCCCGCCTCGATCCAGTGCCGGTACCACGCGTTCTTTGCGTCCTCGGGCACCTTCAGCGTGTGCTTCAGGTACTTCAGCACGCGCAGGTTGTTGAGCGGGTGGATTTCGCACGCGATCTGCAGCGCGATCGCGCGCACGTACGCGCGATCGACCGGCTGCTTCGGCAGCAGCGCGGGCTCGGGATGGGTTTCGTCGAGATATTCGATGATCGCGAGCGACTGCTGCAGCGTCGCGTCGCCGTCGATCAGCGTCGGCACGACCGCATCCGGATTCAGCGCGCGGTACGCGTCCTTCAGTTGCTCACCGCCGTCGCGCAGCATGTGCACGGGCGCATAGTCGAACGGCAATTGCTTCAGGTTCAGGGCGATCCGCACGCGGTACGACGCGGAACTGCGGAAATAGCTGTAGAGCTTCATGGGATGTCTCGCTTTTGGTCGTATTCGGCCGGCGGCGGCACGGGCGCGGCGCAGCCGGTGCGCGCGGCGCCGGGAACCAGAGTGTAGCGCGGCGCGATGCGCGGCCGCGCCCGTGCGATACTCGGGGCATTCCTCACCGCTCACCGCGCGGCCGATGCCGGCCGCCCGCCCCACGTTCCGATGACCGCTTCCCACGATCCCGCCGCCCCGTTCCCTTGCGCCCGCTTCATCAAGGAAATCGGCCGCGGCCCGAACGGCGCGCGCGCCCTGTCCGCCGAGGACACGTTCGAGCTCTATCGCGCGATGCTCGATGCGCGCGTGTCGGACCTCGAACTCGGCGCGATCCTGATCGCCTATCGGCTGAAAGGCGAATCGGCCGACGAGCTGGCCGCGATGCTCGCCGCCGCGCAAGCGTCGTTCGAGCCCGTGCACGTGCAGGACGCCGCGTTCCGCCCGGTGTCGATCCCGAGCTACAACGGCGCGCGCAAGCAGCCGAACCTCGTGCCGCTGCTCGCGTTGCTGCTCGCGCGCGAAGGCGTGCCGGTGCTCGTGCATGGGGTGGAGCGCGATCCGGGCCGCGTGACGAGCGCGGAGATCTTCTCGGCGCTGTCGCTCGCGCCGTCGACGTCGCACGATGCGATCGAGGACACGCTCGCCGAGCGCCGCGTCGCATTCGCGCCGATCGACGTGCTCGCGCCGCGCATCGCGCACCTGCTGTCGATGCGCAGCGTGCTCGGCGTGCGCAACTCGACGCATACGCTCGTGAAGATTCTGCAGCCGTTCGCGCCGGCCGGGCTGCGGCTCGTCAACTACACGCACCCGCCGTACCGCGACAGCCTCGCGCAGCTGTTCCGCGATCATCCGGACGCCGCGCTCGGCGGTGCGCTGCTCGCGCGCGGCACCGAAGGCGAAGCGGTGGCCGACACGCGGCGCCAGGTGCAGGTCGACTGGCTGCACGACGGCGTGTGCGACACGCTGATCGACGCCGAGCGTTCGTCGACCGACGCGCCGCCCGTCGCGCTGCCCGAGTCGCGCGATGCGGCCACCACGGCCGCGTGGACGGACGCCGTGCTGCGCGGCGAGGTGCCGGTGCCCGACACGGTCGCGCGGCAGGTCGCGACGATCGTGCGGATCGCCCGCGTCGCGCGCTGACGGCGCGGCGGCGCCCGCCCCGTTATCCCGATATTTGACACGGGAGCGCATCCTGGCATAGAGTTGGCGTCATGCGTTCCTTTCCGAACACCCTCCGAATTACCTCCGGCCGCCTAGCGCGGCCGCTATCGCTACGACTAGCCTAAGGCTGTCGTAGCGCCGTGTGCTGTCCGCACGGTCCTCCCAGCAGTTCCTCGCCGTACCCCTCTCGCAGTTTTTACAACCCGAAGTCGTCAGCCTTCGTCCGTCCATCCGTCGGCCGATTCGCGAAGATCATCCGCATCCATGGCGCCATCGCGCGCCGGGGGTGCGAGGCAGCGCCAACCATCGCCCATGCCGCCCGTCTTCGCTCGCGACTTGAGACCCGAGGTCCAGAAGATGATGCGCAATCCGCAAGACAAGTACCGTCCGTTCGAGCCCGTCCGCCTCAATGGCCGCCGCTGGCCGGCCCGCACCATCGAGCGCGCGCCCGTGTGGATGAGCACCGACCTGCGCGACGGCAACCAGTCGCTGATCGAGCCGATGAGCATCGAGCAGAAGCTCGAGTTCTTCGAGATGCTGATCGCGATCGGATTCAAGGAGATCGAAGTCGGCTTTCCGTCGGCGTCGCAAACCGATTTCGATTTCGTCCGCAAGCTGATCGACGACAAGCGGATTCCCGACGACGTGACGATCGAGGTGCTCGTGCAGTCGCGCGAAGACCTGATCGCGCGCACGTTCGACGCGCTGGAAGGCGTGCCGCGCGCGATCGTGCACCTGTACAACGCGGTTTGCCCGTCGTTCCGCCGCATCGTGTTCGGGATGTCGAAGGACGACGTGAAGGCGCTCGCGATCGACGGCACGCGCATCATCAAGGAACACGCCGCCGCGCGCCCCGATACGCACTGGACGTTCCAGTACTCGCCGGAAACCTTCAGCATGACCGAGCTGACGTTCGCGCGCGAGATCTGCGACGCGGTCGCGCAGACGTGGCGTCCGACCCGCGATCACAAGATGATCGTCAACCTGCCGGCCACCGTCGAAGCCGCGACCCCGAACGTGTTCGCCGACCAGATCGAATGGATGGACCGCAACCTCGCGTATCGCGACAGCATCGTGCTGTCCGTGCATCCGCACAACGATCGCGGCACGGCGGTCGCGGCGGCCGAACTCGCGCTGCTCGCGGGCGCCGACCGCATCGAGGGCTGCCTGTTCGGCAACGGCGAGCGCACCGGCAACGTCGATCTCGTCACGCTCGCGTTGAACCTCTACACGCAAGGCATCGACCCGGGCCTCGATTTCTCCGACATCGATGCGGTGCGCCGCGTCGTCGAGCGCTGCAACCAGATTCCCGTGCATCCGCGCCACCCGTACGCGGGCGACCTCGTGTTCACCGCGTTTTCGGGCTCGCACCAGGACGCGATCCGCAAGGGCTTCGCGCAGCAGCGCGCCGACGCGGTCTGGGAAGTGCCGTACCTGCCGATCGACCCGGCCGATCTCGGCCGCAGCTACGACGCGGTGATCCGCGTGAACAGCCAGTCCGGCAAGGGCGGCGCGACGTTCCTGCTCGAACGCGGGATGGGCTTCACGCCGACGCGCCGCGTGCAGATCGAATTCAGCCAGGCGGTGCAGACGCTCGCCGACGCGTCGGGCGAGGAAGTGACGGGCGACGCGATCTGCGCGCTGTTCGCACGCGAATTCCTCGAAACCGACGGCCCGGCCGCACGCCACGGCAGCGGCGCGCGCTGGCGGAACCGCGAGATCGCGGCGGCGCCCGCCGCTGACGCGACGCCCGACGACACCGTGCGACGTTTCGCCGCGGCCTTTGCGACGGCCGCCGGCGCCGCCGTCGACATTGCGTCGTGCGAACACGTGCGCGCCGCGGACGGCCGGATCGCGGTATCGGTCGGCTGCCGGGTCGGCGACGCGCCGCTGCGGCACGGCGTCGGCGTGCACGCCGATGCGGCGAGCGCGGCGCTCGATGCGCTCGTCAGCGCGATCAACCGCTCGGCATGGCACTGCGCGGATCGCCGCGCGGCGGCCTGAGCGCCGGGCTTCGATGCAGGGTTGAATGTCAGCGAGCGGTGCGTGACCGCCCGTGCGCCGCGCGATCCGCGCCGCACGAGGCAGCAAAAAGCGGCTCAGAAGGCCGCTTCGGTCGAGGCATGAAAAGGGACACTACCCGGGGGCGCCACCCGCGCTCATGTTTCGGTCGCGCACCGCGTCGCCTGCCACGCGAGCAGCCGCCACTGCCCGTGCTCGTGCGTGTGCACGGCCGTGTAGGCAATCGGAAACACGAGGCCGCCATTGTTCGTTTCCATCTCGATCAACGCGCGCCCGGTCACGACGCAGGTGGCATCGCCGACGGGCAGCAGGTCCTGCGACTGGACCTCGATCTGACGATAGCGGCGGCGGCCGGCGACGATGGCGTCGATGAACTGCTGCTTGGTTTCGCGTTTGCCGTTGGTGTGCACGAAGAACACCTTGTCCGACAATTGCGCGTCGAGCGCCTCGCCGTCGCCGTCCACCATCGCCCGGAACCGATCGCGCTCGAGCGCGCGGATCGCATCGACCACCTTCGCCATCGCCTGACTCCTCGGCAACGCGCCCGCCGTGCGCCGGCGTGCGGATCAGAAGTTGTACTGCAGGTAGAACTGGTGGAAATTTATACCAGGATTCGGCTCTTTGATACCCGCGTTAGACACATGTTGGAAACGGTAACCAACCTGATACTGTTGCCGTTCGCCGAACTGCGCGCCGACGCCGACGACGTCCGCGAACTGGAACGATGTCGACAGCGACAGATTGTTCGAGATCGTCGGATGCGTAAGGAACCGGATGCCGGCGCCGGCCTCGACGAACGGGCGAACCTGGCCCGCGCTCTTGATGAAACGGAACATCGGCGTCGCGCCGAATTCACCGATGTTGGCGTGCACGTTGCCGCCGGTGTGCCAGTAGCCGACATGGCCTTCCATCACGAACGCGAAGTGCCAGCCGCCGATTTCCCACCAGTTCCAGCCCGGATCCCAGACCACGCCGAGATCGGCCTTGTCGATCCCGTGGCGATCGGAAAATCCGCCGCCCGCCTGGATTCCCCAGCGATCCGCGAAAGCCGCACCCGATCCGCCCAGGAGAGACGCCGCCAGCGTCGCGTGCAGCACCACCCGGCCGCGGGGCCGACGGTTCTTCTTATTGTTCATCTGACACTCCAACTTTGTGGGTTGAATGGAGCCTGCCGCGACGGCCCGGCCCGAGCGAACTGAATGGTATGGTAAAGGACTTTTCGGATCGGCATCACGAAGCGAAATTGTTTGCTTCCAAAACGACAAAAATCGAAATCGTCTCCCGATTCCCATCAGAAACAACGGCTTACGGAACTTCGCGGCGGAGGCCTTGTCGCAGAATAGACTATCGACTCGACTGATTCGATAGAAAATAGGGAACTTGGATGCCCCCGTGGCCTCTAAGGAATTAGCACTCATCTTGCGGGAGTGCTAAGATGGCCTCCGGAATCTCAACCGAGACCGGGGGTTTGCCCCTGATTCCAAAGGAGTTTTTAGTGAGCAACGCCCTGACCCTCCCGAACACCCTGCGCCCGACGCCGGCCAAGGCCGAATCGGCAGGCTCGCTGGCGCTCGCAGCCCAATCGATGTTGCCCGGCCAGCTCGGCAACATCGACGCGTACATCCAGGCCGTCAATCGCATTCCGCTGCTGACCGCCGAAGAGGAACGCCGGTACGCAACCGAATTCCGCGAGGACAACAACCTCGACGCGGCGCGTCGGCTCGTGCTGTCGCACCTGCGTCTCGTCGTGTCGATCGCGCGCAACTACCTCGGCTACGGCCTGCCGCACGGCGACCTGATCCAGGAAGGCAACATCGGCCTGATGAAAGCCGTGAAGCGGTTCGACCCGGCGCAAAACGTGCGCCTGGTGTCGTATGCGATTCACTGGATCAAGGCCGAGATCCACGAGTACATCCTGCGCAACTGGCGCATGGTGAAGGTCGCGACGACGAAGGCGCAGCGCAAGCTGTTCTTCAACCTGCGCAGCCACAAGAAGAGCATGCAGGCGATGACGCCGGAGGAAATCGACGGCCTCGCGCAGGAGCTCAACGTCAAGCGCGAGGAAGTGACCGAGATGGAAACGCGCCTGTCGGGCGGCGACATCGCGCTCGAAGGGCAGGTCGACGACGGCGAGGAGTCGTACGCGCCGATCGCCTACCTGGCCGACTCGCACAACGAGCCGACCGCCGTGCTCGCCGCGCGCCAGCGCGACATGCTGCAGACGGACGGCATCGCGCAGGCGCTCGACGCGCTCGACGCGCGCAGCCGCCGCATCATCGAGGCGCGCTGGCTGCACGTCGACGACGACGGCTCGGGCGGCTCGACGCTGCACGATCTCGCCGCCGAGTTCGGCGTGTCGGCGGAACGCATCCGCCAGATCGAAGCGAGCGCGATGAAAAAGATGCGCACGGCCCTCGCCGAATACGCGTAAATCCCGGCGATTCAGAGCACTGCATCGAAACCGCTGCCCGACCGGCAGCGGTTTTTTTTCGTCCGTTTTCCACTGCTTTTGACGCGCTTTTCAGCGCGTTTCACACCCCGTTTTCCACCCCGCCTTCCACCCGTTAATTGAACTGATTCATCCGGCATTGCGCTATTTGCAACGCTCATCCGCATAACCTTGATCCACCTCAATTTTTAACCCCTGTTTCGCGACGGTCTGCCGCAGCGCAGCACTCGGCATCGGAAAGCAGTCCTTTTAAAATTGGCACGTCAGGCGTAAAAGGATTAAAACAGCTTCACGGCCGTCACCAATCCGACGTAAAGTCGCCCCCAATCCGACCTAAATCGATTCAGGATAATCGCCTTGATCTCGATCAATAAAGAGCCTGCGCCGCCCTCGCGGCCGGCCGGCCCGATCGGCTGGCGCGCGCGCATCGCCGCATGGGCGCGCGGACCGACCCTCACCCGCGACATCACCCTGGTGCTGATCGTCAAGCTGATCCTCCTGATGTCGCTCAAATACGCATTCTTCAATCATCCGCAGGCCGAGCACATGTCGTTGCCGCCTGCCGCCGTGGCCGAGAAGCTGCTCTCGGTGCCGGCGCCTGCACCCACCGAGGGAGACCACCATGATAAGTAGCGAAGTCGTCGATCTGTCGCGTCTGCAGTTCGGCATCACGGCGCTCTACCACTTCCTGTTCGTGCCGCTGACGCTCGGCCTGTCCTGGCTGCTCGTCATCATGGAAGCCGTCTACGTGATGACCGGCAAACAGGTGTACAAGGACATGACGCAGTTCTGGGGCAAGCTGTTCGGGATCAACTTCGCGATGGGCGTGACGACCGGCATCACGCTCGAATTCCAGTTCGGCACGAACTGGTCGTACTACTCGCACTACGTCGGCGACATCTTCGGCGTGCCGCTCGCGGTCGAAGGCCTGATGGCGTTCTTCCTCGAATCGACGTTCGTCGGCCTGTTCTTCTTCGGCTGGAACCGCCTGTCGAAGGTCAAGCACCTGATCGTCACGTTCCTCGTCGCGCTGGGCTCGAACCTGTCCGCGTTGTGGATCCTCGTCGCGAACGGCTGGATGAACAACCCGGTCGGCGCCGAATTCAACTACCAGACGATGCGCATGGAAATGACGAGCCTGTTCGACGTGCTGTTCAACCCGGTCGCGCAGGTGAAGTTCGTGCACACCGTGTCGGCCGGCTACGTGTCGGCGGCGATGTTCGTGCTCGGCGTGTCGTCGTGGTACCTGCTGAAGAAGCGCGACGTCGACTTCGCGCTGCGCTCGTTCGCGGTCGCGGCCGGCTTCGGCCTCGCGGCCACGCTGTGCGTGATCGTGCTGGGCGACGAATCGGGCTACACGACCGGCGAAGTGCAGAAGATGAAGCTCGCCGCGATCGAATCCGAATGGGAAACGCAACCGGCGCCCGCGTCGTTCACGCTGATCGGCATCCCGAACCAGGAGGAACAGCGCACCGACTACGCGATCAAGATCCCGTACGCGCTCGGCCTGATCGCGACGCGCTCGATCGACGAACCCGTGATCGGCCTGCGCGACCTCGCGAAGCACAGCGAGGAGCACATCCAGAGCGGGATGATCGCGTACGGTGCGCTGCAGAAGATCAAGCAGGGCGACACGAGCGACGCGACGCGCGCGCTGTTCGACCAGCACAAGCAGTATCTCGGCTACGGGCTGATGCTCAAGCAGTTCACGCCGAACGTGACCGACGCGACGCCCGAGCAGATCAAGGCCGCCGCGAAGAAGACGATCCCGCCCGTCGCGCCGGTGTTCTTCTCGTTCCGGATCATGGTGTTCCTCGGCTTCCTGTTCGTCGCGACGTTCGTTGCCGCGTTCTGGTTCTGCGCGCGCCGGCAACTGCTGCAGGACAACCGCCGCTGGTTCCTGCGCTACGCGGTGTGGGCGATCCCGCTGCCGTGGATCGCGATCGAATTCGGCTGGATCGTCGCCGAGCTCGGCCGCCAGCCGTGGACGATCGCCGGCGTGCTGCCGACGCACCTGTCCGCGTCGAGCCTGCAGCCGAGCGACCTGTACCTGAGTCTCGCCGGCTTCATCCTGTTCTACACCGCGCTGTTCGTCATCGAGATCAAGCTGATGTTCAAGTACGCGCGCCTCGGCCCGTCGTCGCTGCATACCGGCCGCTATCACCACGAACTCGCCGCTGCCGGCGAGCGGGCCGCGGTTTGAACACGCCCTCGCAACGGAACAAGGAATCGCTATGGACTATGCAACGCTCAAGCTGATCTGGTGGGTGCTCGTCGGCGTGCTGCTGATCGGCTTCGCCGTCACCGACGGCTTCGACATGGGCGCGACCGCGCTGCTGCCGTTCCTCGGCAAGACCGACGAGGAGCGCCGCATCATCGTCAACACGGTCGGCGCGACGTGGGAAGGCAACCAGGTGTGGCTGATCACGGCGGGCGGCGCGATGTTCGCGGCCTGGCCGCTCGTCTACGCGGCGTCGTTCTCCGGCTTCTACTTCGCGATGCTGCTCGTGCTGTTCGCGCTGTTCTTCCGGCCGGTGGGCTTCGACTACCGCAGCAAGCGGCCGGACCCGCGCTGGCGCGCGGGCTGGGACTGGGGCCTGTTCGCCGGCGGCTTCGTGCCGGCGCTCGTGTTCGGCGTCGCGTTCGGCAACCTGCTGCAGGGCGTGCCGTTCAAGTTCGACAGCGACCTGCGCGTGACCTACTACGGCGGCTTCTGGGCGCTGCTGAACCCGTTCGCGCTGCTGTGCGGGCTCGTCAGCCTCACGATGCTCGTCGCGCACGGCGCGGCGTTCATCAAGATGAAGACCGACGGCGCGATCGCGCGCCGTGCGTCGATCGCGCTGCGCGTGGCGTCGTTCCTCGCGGTCGTGCTGTTCGTGCTGGCCGGCGTGCTGGTGGCCTCCTACATCGGCGGCTTCCACATCACCCACGCCGCGCCGACCGACACCGTCGCGAACCCGCTGCTCAAGGACGTCGCCGCCGGTTCGGGCCTGTGGCTCGCGAACTACGGCGACTATCCGTGGATGATCGCGGCGCCGGTCGTCGGGATCGCGGGCGGCGTGCTCGCGCTGCTGCTCGCCGGCTCGAAGCAGGAAAAGACGGCGTTCTTCTGCACGGGCCTGATGATCGCCGGCGTGATCCTGACCGCGGGCTTCTCGATGTTCCCGTTCATCATGCCGTCGTCGCTCGACCCGCGCAGCAGCCTGACCGTGTGGGATTCGACGTCGAGCCACATGACGCTGCAGGTGATGCTGTTCGCGGTGATCGTGTTCCTGCCGATCGTGCTGATCTACACGAGCTGGGTGTATCGCGTGATGCGCGGGAAGGTCACGCACCAGACGCTCGAAGAGAACAAGCACTCGATGTATTGATGCATTGAACCGGGTCGGGGCGCGCGGGCGCCTCGCCCGCCGTTCCACCGTTTCGCAAGGAGTCGGACCATGTGGTATTTCAGCTGGATTCTCGGTATCGGCGTCGCGCTGTCGTTCGGCATCGTCAACGCGATGTGGCTCGAAGCGCGGCAGAAGACGCAGGAAGCGCCCGTGCGGGCACGCCGCGACTGATTGCATCGGCGCACCGGCGCACTGACGCGTGACGCGCGCGCCGATCGCGCGCCGCCACCGCCCGGAAGGGAAAGAACCTCGCTTCACGCGAGGTTTTTTTCGTCCTGGCCGCGCGCGGCAGGCGTCATGCATCGATGCCAATTTAGCGCCAGATTGATACCACTTGAATACCAATAAAAGGTTTCATAAGATCGTTGGACACGGCCGCTGACAGGCCGATTCCTTCTGGGTGGGGGAGACATGCGAATCCCGTGTGTGGCGTGCGCGTGCGCGCCGTGTCGACGTCCGTGTGCCGCGGCGCGCGCCGTCGTCGCGATCGTGTGCGGCCGCACGTATGCCGTCGGCCGCGGCCGCGGCCGCGTCGTCGTCGCGGCGGTTGCCGCGCGCCGCCGATGAATCCGCGCACGCGGCCGCGCCGATCCGATCGGCACGCATGCCCGCCTCCCGTTCCGTAACGCACGCTCCCGCGTGCCGAATGCGCGCGGTGCAGCCGCATCGCCCCGCGTGCAGGCATCTCCCGCAGCTCCACTGAAAGACCCGATCGCAGCGACGTCGCGTCACGACGCCGCCACGCCCTCTTTTTCTCAGGAGTTCGAATTGAAGCGTACCTTGCCTTCCCTCATTGCCGGTCTGCTGCTCGCGGTGCTGCCCCCCACCGCGATCGCCGCGGTACCGGCGTCGGCCGCCGCGCAAGCAGCCAGCCTCGCGACGGTGCTGTCGAACGGGCTCGCGTTGCGCGTGGCCGTCGACAACAACCATGCGGCCACCGCCGGCGTACCCTGCGCCGATCTCGGCGCCGACGGCGCGGCCTGCGCGACGGGCCGCCTGATCCTGCAGAACCGCGGCCACCAGGCGATCGCCGACGGCGGCTGGAAACTCTATCTGCACAGCATCCGCCGTCTGCTGCGGATCGACCGCCCGGGCTTCGCGCTGCGGCGGCTCACCGGCGACCTGTACGAACTGACGCCGCAACCGGGCTCGGTGCGGCTCGCGCCCGGCGAGCGCATCGAGTTGCCGTTCGTCGCCGAATACTGGCTGCTGCGTTACAGCGACGTGATTCCGCGCCCGTATGTCGTCGTCGACGGCGCGCCGCCGGCCGTGCTGCGCTACAACGATACCGACAACGAACTGCGCTACGTCGAATCGCTGCCGGCCGACGCGCAGAACAATTCGACCGGCAACGCGCCGCCCGTGGCCGCACGGCCCGATCCGGGCCGCGCGCTGCCGAGCGTGAAGCGCGAACTGCCGCTGCCCGGCACGCTCGAGCTGCGCGGCGTCGAACTCGCGCTGCCGGACCTGCCGGACGCGCAAGTCGCGGCGCTGCGCGAGCGCGCGACGACGCTCGGGCTCGACGGCGCACGCGTGCCGGTTCGCGGCTTCGTCGCGCCGCGCCGGCTGCCGGCCGACCTCGCGACACCGGGCGGCTACCGGCTCGCGATCGGGCCGCGCGGCGTGCTGATCGAAGGCTACGATCGCGCGGGCCTCTACTACGGCGTGCAGACGCTCTACTCGCTCGCGCCGGCCGGCGGCGGCCCGATTCCCGCGATGCTCGTCGAGGATGCGCCGCGCTTCACGCATCGCGGCATGCACGTCGACCTCGCGCGCAACTTCAAGCAGCCGGCGACGCTGCGCCGCCTGATCGACCAGATGAGCGCGTACAAGCTCAACCGGCTGCACCTGCATCTGTCCGACGACGAGGGCTGGCGCATCGAGATTCCCGGCCTGCCCGAGCTGACCGAGATCGGCTCGCGCCGCTGTCACGACCCGGACGAGACGCGCTGCCTGCTGCCGCAGCTCGGCTCCGGCCCCGACAACCGCTCGGGCGGCGGCTACCTGACGCGCGACGACTACGTGGCGCTCGTGCGCTACGCGGCCGCGCGTTTCGTGCAGATCATCCCCGAGATCGACATGCCCGCGCACGCACGGGCTGCCGTCGTGACGATGGAGGCGCGCTACCGGCGGCTGCATGCGGCCGGCCGCGAGCAGGAAGCGAACGCGTATCGGCTGCTCGACCCGCAGGACACGACGAACCTGACGACGGTGCAGTTCTACGACCGGCGCAGCGACCTGAACCCATGCGTGCAGGGCGCGCTGAACTTCGCGTCGAAGGTGATCCGCGAGATCGCGGCGATGCACGCGGACGCGCAGGCGCCGCTGCAGACCTGGCACTACGGTGGCGACGAAGCGAAGAACATCTTCCTCGGCGGCGGCTTCCAGCCGCTGAACGGCACCGACCCGAACAAGGGGCGCATCGATCTGGCCGCGCAGGACAAGCCGTGGGCGCGGTCGCCCGCGTGCACGGCGCTGCTCCAGCGCGGCGAGATCAAGTCGATCGACGAGCTGCCGACGCGCTTCGCGAAACAGGTGAGCGCGGCGGTCGACGCGAACGGGATCGGCACGATGGCCGCGTGGCAGGACGGCATCAAGCATGCGAACGGGCCGCGGGATTTCAGCACGCGCCACGTGATGGTGTCGCTGTGGGATACGATCTTCTGGGGTGCGTCGGACAGCGCGCGCGACCTGAGCGGCAAGGGCTACCAGACGGTGCTCGCGCTGCCCGACTACCTGTACTTCGACTTCCCGTACACGCTCAATCCGCGCGAGCGCGGCTACTACTGGGGCTCGCACGCGACCGACGAGTACAAGGTGTTCTCGCTCGCGCCGGAGAACCTGCCGCAGAACGCCGAGGTGATGGGCGACCGCGACGGCAACGCGTTCGAGGTGACGGGCACGGGCCCCGCGCCGCGCATCGAGGGCATGCAGGGCCAGGCGTGGGGTGAGGTGATGCGCAACGACACCTTCCTCGAATACATGACCTACCCGCGGCTGCTCGCGCTGGCCGAGCGCGCGTGGCACCGGGCCGACTGGGAGCTGCCGTATGCGGCCGGCGTGCGCTTCAAGCGCGGCGACACGCACCACGTCGACATCGCCGCGCTGCAGCGCGACTGGGCCGGCTTCGCGACGCTGCTCACGCAACGCGAATTGCCGAAGCTCGACCGGGCCGGCATCGGCTACCGGAAACCGACCTTCACGCTGACGAATCCGTGAACGGTTGAAAGGCCTGGCAGTCGGCGCGACAGGCGAAGCGCGCCCACGCATCGCCTGTCGCGCATCGAGCATTGCCCGCGCGAAAGAAAAAACGGCTTGCGACGTACGCGTCGCAAGCCGTTTTTCGTTTCATCCCCGGCCGGACCCGCCACGCGGCTCCGGCCGGCTTCACCGCCTCACGCCGGTTGTGCCGCCGCCCCGCCGCCCGACGGCGGCAGGCGCGCGCCGAGCTGTTCGGCATAGCGTGCGGCCGCGTTGCCGCAGACGATGTGGAACGTGTCGAGCGACACCCATGCGACGTCGAGCGCGCCGAGACGCTCGCGATCGACCGCCGACGGATCGCGCACGACCACGCGCAGGCGCGTGGTGGCCACCGCATCGAGCGACACGACGTTGGTCGCGCCGCCGAATACCGCGAGCCAGCGCGTCGGCTCCGGATCGAGCGGGCCGGCGGCCGCGCCCGTGACGGGCTGCGCGGCGGCGGCCGGCGCCGTCGCTGCCGCGCCGCTGCCGATCGCGGCGCGCATCTCGTCGGCGATGATGTCGGCCTCCGGCCCGATGATCACCTGCACGCTGTTGCCGCCGCGCTTGAGCACGCCGCGTGCGCCGATCGACTTCAGTTCCGGCTCCGATACCTTTTCCGGATCGACGACGCTCAGGCGCAGGCGCGTCGTGCACGCGTCGACGACCGACAGGTTGGCCGCCCCGCCGAGCGCGGCGATGTAGCGTTGCGCGCGCGGTGCGGCGGCCGTTGCAGCCGCGCCCGCGGCCGGCGCGACGAAGCCGCCCGATGCGTACGATTCCGTGGCCGCATCGGCCGAGGCCGGCTCACGGCCCGGCGTGGCCATGTTGAACTTGCGGATGAAGAAGCGGAACAGCCCGTAGTACGCGACGCCGTACGCAATGCCGAGCGGGATCGCGATCCAGCCCTTCGTCGACAGCCCGTAGTTCAGCACGTAGTCGATCGCGCCGGCCGAGAACGTGAAGCCGAGCTTCACGCCGAGGATCTGGCAGATCGCGAGCGACAGCCCGGTGAGCACCGCGTGGATCACGTACAGCACCGGCGCGAGGAACATGAAGCTGAATTCGATCGGCTCGGTCACGCCGGTCAGGAACGACGTCAGCGCCATCGAGAACAGCAGGCCGCCGACCATCGCGCGGCGCTCCTTCGGCGCTTCGTGCAGCATCGCGAGACACGCGGCCGGCAGGCCGAACATCATGATCGGGAAGAAGCCGGCCATGAAGGTGCCCGCGGTCGGATCGCCCGCGAAGAAGCGGTGCAGGTCGCCGTGCACGATTTCGCCGCCGGCCGGCGGCGTGAAGTTGCCGAACACGAACCATGCAAGCGAGTTGATGATGTGGTGCAAGCCCGTGACGAGCAGCAGCCGGTTCAGGAAGCCGAACACGAACGCACCGATCGCGCCCGCCGTCGTCAGCCACTGGCCGGCCGCGTCGATCGCATGCTGGATCGGCTGCCACACGTACCCGAACGCGATGCCCAATATCACGCACACCAGCCCCGTGATGATCGGCACGAACCGCTTGCCGCCGAAGAACGCGAGGTAGTCCGGCAGCTTGATGTCCTTGTAGCGGTTGTACAGCAGCCCCGCGACGACACCCGCGATGATCCCGGACAGCACGCCCATGTTCAGCTTGGGATCGATGTCCTTCATGATCGCGGTTTCGATCAGGTAGCCGATCGCGCCCGCGAGCGCCGCCACGCCGTTGTTGTCCTTCGCGAAGCCGACCGCCACGCCGATCGCGAACAGCAGCGGCAGGTTGTCGAAGATCGCGCCGCCGGCGTCGGCGATCATCTTGATGTTGAACACGTCCGGCTGGCCGAGCCGCAGCAGGATGCCGGCGACCGGCAATACCGCGATCGGCAGCATCAGCGCCCGGCCCAGGCCCTGTATTTTCAGAAACGGATTCCCGTCCATTCGATCCTCCAATCCATGTCTCGTCGTTAAGCGTCGTTGACCTAATTGCTTTCGTAGTAAAACGGGCCGCGAGCCCGCCGTCGACGCTCAGTCGAGCGGCCAGACCTCGCGGCTTGCTGCCCTTACCGCCTGTGCCGAATCGAGCGCGAGCAGATCCTGCGCGCGCTGACGACACAACTGGTAATCGAGACGGCGCACACGCGCCTTGATGCCCGGCACCGCCACCGGATCGACCGACAGCTCGGTCACGCCGAGGCCCACCAGGACCGGCACCGCGAGCGGATCGCCGCCGAGCGCGCCGCATACGCCGACCCACTTGCCGTGCTTCGCGGCGCCGCGCACCGCGATGTCGATCAGGCGCAGCACGGCCGGATGCAGGCCGTCGGACTGCGCGGCGAGATCGGCCTGGCAGCGATCCATCGCGAGCGTGTATTGCGTGAGGTCGTTGGTGCCGATCGACAGGAAATCCGCATGCTGCGCGAGCTGGTCGGCCAGCAGCGCGGCCGACGGCACCTCGATCATCACGCCCACCTCGATCGGCTCGGTGCGGCCCTGCGCGCGCGCGAATTCGTCGATGCGCTTCCTCAGCCGCACGAGTTCGCCCGCGTCGGTCACCATCGGCAGCAGGATGCGCACCGCGCCGAACGGTTTCACCGCGAGCAGGCCCTGCAACTGATCGTCGAGCAGATCGGGGCGCACCTGCGCGAGACGGATGCCGCGCAGCCCGAGCGCCGGGTTCGGCTCGGGCGGCAGCGTCAGGTAGTCGACTTCCTTGTCCGCGCCGACGTCGAGCGTGCGGATGATCGCCGTGCGGCCCTGCAGCGCGTCGACGATCGACTGGTAGCTCTGCTGGTGCTCGACGACCGTCGGCGCGGCCTGGCGGTGGATGAACATCAGTTCGGTGCGCAGCAGGCCGACCGCATCGGCGCCGTTGTCGACCGCGGTGTTCGCGTCGTCGAGCGTCGCGATGTTCGCGGCGACCTCGATCGCGCGGCCGTCGACGGTCGCGGCCGCAACGCCGGCCAGTTGCCGGTTCGCCTCGCGCACGCCGTCCAGGCGCTGGCGCTCGTGCCGCGCGCGCTCGACGTCGAGCGCGGTCGGCGCGTGTTCGAGCCGGCCCGCGCTCGCATCGACCACGACCTGCGTGCCGTCCGGAATCGTGTACAGCGCATCGCCGACCGCCACCAGCGCCGGGATGCCGAGCTGCCGCGCGATGATCGCCGCGTGCGACGTCGCGCCGCCGCGCGCCATCACGAGCGCGGTCACGCGCTCGCGATCGAGCGACGACAGGTCGGACGGCGTGAATTCGTCGGCCGCGAGCACGGCTTCGTCGGGTAGCGTGCGCGCCGCGCCATTCGTGTGGCCGAGCGCACGCAGCACGCGCTTCTCGATGTCGCGGAGGTCGGCCGCGCGTTCGGCGAGCAGCGCGTCGTCGAGCTTCGACAGCGTGTCGATCTGCGTGCGGATCGTCGCGCGCCACGCGAAGCCCGCGCCCTTGCCGAGGCTGATCAGGTCGCGTGCCGCGTCGATCAGCGTCGGGTCTTCCAGCAGCACGCGATGCACCGCGAAAATCCCCGCCTCGCCGACCGCGCCGCGCGCCGACGCGTTGCGAACCGTTTCGGCGAGTTCGGCGTCGACCGCCTTCAACGCCTGGTCGAGCCGGCGGCTTTCGGACGCGGGCGTGCCGGACGCCTGTTCGGGCGGCACGATGTCCGCATCGTCGAGACGCACCAGCGTGCCGACCGCGATGCCGGGCGCCGCGCACACGCCGGCGAGCGTGTTCGGGTCGAGCGCCGCGCCGGTGGCGTGCACGATGGTTTGCGGCGCGGGCGATTTCAGCCGCGCCGGCTTTTCCTCCACTTCGCCGTGCGCCTCGCGCAGCAGCTCGCGCTCGACCGCATCGACGGCCTGCTGCGCGTGCGCGCCGCGGCCGACCAGTTCGACCGTCGCGCCTTCGCCGGCGCCGAGACCGAGCAGACCGACGACGCTCGCGATCGACGCCTTGCGGCCGTCGAACAGCACGTCGACGCTCGCGTCGAACCCGCGCGCGGCTTCGCGCGCCCGCGCGGCCGGCCGCGCATGCAGGCCGCCCGGCTGCGCGAGCACGATTTCGCGGCGCACTTCGTTGTGCGCGGCCGCGCCGGCCTGCGCCGCCTGCGCGGCGGCTTCGCCCTTGCCGCGCAGCACGAGCAACGGCGTCTCGCCGGCCGTCGCGAAACCGCTCGCGCGGTCGACCACCTCGAACGCATCGGAATTCGCGATCGCGATCACCGACACGAGCGAATGCGCGTGACGCGCCACCGCGTCCTGGTCGAACTCGATCAGCAACGCGCCCGCTTCGACGCGTGCGCCGGCTTCGACGTGCGCGATGAAGCCCTGCCCGTTCAGCTCGACGGTGTCGATGCCGATGTGCAGCAGCACTTCCGCGCCTTGCGGCGTCGTGATCGTCACCGCGTGGCCGGTGCGCGCGAGATGCGACACGACGCCCGCGCACGGCGCGACGAGCCGGCCCGCGAGCGGGTCGATGCCGATGCCGTCGCCGAACATCCCGCCGGAGAACACCGGATCGGGCACGTCGGCCAGTGCGACGATCGGCCCCGTCAACGGGCTGAGCAGGATGATCTGATCGTGGGTGGGGCTCTTCAACTGGGACTCCTCGGCGCGTCTCATCGGCTTTCTCGGCTATCAGTGCGTTTCGGTGACTTTGTTCAGGTGGCGCGGCGTATCGGGATTGCGGCCGCGCGCGACGGCGAGATCCGCCGCCATCACGTAGAACGAAAGAATGGCGGCGATCGGGTCGAGCGCCGGATGGGCGGACTGCGCGAGCGGCAGCACGGTGCCCTTTACGTCGGGCGTGCCGGCGGGCGCCGCGAGCAGCACGGCGGCGCCGCGTGCGCGCATGTCGGCGGCGAGCTGCAGCAGCCCGGCCTGTTCCGGCCCGGGCGGCGCGAACACGAGCAGCGGATAGTCGCGGTCGATCAGCTCCATCGGGCCGTGACGGACTTCGGCGCTCGAGAATGCCTCGGCCTGGATGCCGGACGTTTCCTTCAGCTTCAGCGCGGCTTCCTGCGCAATGGCGAGACCGAGGCCGCGGCCGATCACGATCATCCGCTCGACGCCCGCGAGCGCGGCGACGGCCGCCGACCAGTCGAGCCGGCCGGCCTGCGCGAGCACGTCGGGCAGGCCGCGCAATGCGGTGACGAGCGCGGCGTCGCGCTGCCAGTACGCGACGATCTGCGCGGAGGCCGACAGCATCGCGATATAGCTCTTGGTCGCCGCGACCGACAATTCGGGGCCGGCCAGCAGCGGCAACTGGTGCTCGCACGCGTCGGCGAGCGGCGACGGCAGCACGTTCACGGCGGCGACCGTGCGCGCGCCGGCTTCGCGCAGCGCGGCCATCGTGTTGACGAGATCGGGGCTCTTGCCCGACTGGGAGAATGCGATCGCGAGCTGATCCTGCACCTTCAGCGGCGCCTGCTGCAGCGTCGCGACCGACATCGGCAGCGACGCGACCGGCACACCGAGGCGGCTCATCGTCAGGCTCGCGAAATAGCTGGCGGCATGATCCGAGCTGCCGCGCGCGACCGTCAGCGCGACGGCCGGCGGGTGATCGAGCAATTGGCCGGCGAGCGCTTCGACGCGCGCGGTGTCGGCGAGTTGCGAGGCGACGACCTGGGCGGACTCGCGCGCTTCCTTAAGCATATTCGACAATCGATTCTCCTTCGACGTAGGTCGCGGTGAGGTTCAGGTCGCGATCGAACACCGCGAGGTCGGCCCATGCGCCGAGCGCGAGGCGGCCGCGATCGGCGATGCCGAGGTAGTCGGCCGCGTAGCGCGACATCCGGTTCGACACGTCGGCGATCGGCAGGCCGAGCGACACGAGGTTGCGCAGCGCCTGGTCCATCGTCAGCGTGCTGCCGGCGAGCGTGCCGTCGGCGAGCCGCACGCCGCCGAGGCATTTCGTCACGTGCTGGCTGCCGAGCCGGTATTCGCCGTCGGGCATGCCGGTGGCGGACGTGCTGTCGGTCACGACGTACAGGCGCGGAATCGCGCGCAGCGCGGCGCGAATCGCGCCCGGATGGACGTGCAGCAGATCGGGAATGATTTCCGCGTATTCGGCATGCGCGAGCGCCGCGCCGACGAGGCCCGGGTTGCGGTGATGCAGCGGCGACATCGCGTTGAACAGGTGCGTGAAGCCGCACGCGCCGTGCTTGAGCGCGGCGACCGCGTCGTCGTAGGTCGCGAGCGAATGGCCGAGCTGCACGCGCACGCCGCGCGCGGCCATCTCGCCGATGATCTCGATGTGGCCCGCGATTTCCGGCGCGAGCGTGACGACGCGGATCGGCGCGATCGACAGGTACTTCAGCACTTCGTCGAGCACGGCCGACACGGCCGCGTCGGGCTGCGCGCCGAGCTTGCCGGGGTTGATGTACGGCCCCTCGAGATGCACGCCGAGCACCCGTGCGCCGCCCGGCGTGCGCGTGCGCGCGACGGTGCCGAGATTCGCGACGACCTCCATCAGCTCGTCGCGCGGCGCGGTCATCGTCGTCGCGAGCAGGCTCGTCGTGCCGAATTGCGCATGCGTGCGGGCGATCGTTTCGATCGCGTCGCCGCCTTCCATCACGTCGGCGCCGCCGCCGCCATGCACGTGCAGGTCGATGAAGCCGGGCAGGATGTACGGCGCGTCGTTCGTCGCGGGATCGACGGGCGTGCCGTCCAGCGTGGTGATGCGGCCGTTCTCGCTATCGAGCGAGCCGTGAATCCAGCCGTCGGGGGTGAGGATGTTGCCAGTCAGCATGACGTGTCTCTTGATGATCGGGTGACGCGGGCATCCGCGTCGCGATTGGCCAATTCGTTGCGATTCATTGCGCGCGATTGCGTTCCATCGCGATCGCGCGGGGTGCGCGGGCAGTCTCGCGCGTCAGCGTTTCAGTTCGGCGACGAAGTCGTAGTAGTCGTCCCGGCAATACGTTTCGGTCACTTCGATCGCGCGCTGGTCGACGCCGTAGCCGATGCGCGTGATCACGAGGAGCGCCGAGCCCGGCTTCACCGCCATCCATTTCGCGATCGCGTGCGTCGCGTTCGCCGCGCGAAAGTGCTGCAGCGCGCGCACGACGGTCATGCCGCGCGCCTCGAGGTATTCGTACAGCGACGCGCCGAGCACCTGCGGATCGGGCACCACCGCGGCCGGCAGCGTCGAATGCTCGACCGCCATCACGATGCCGTCCGCGCGGCGCAGCCGTTCGAGCCGCGCGACCGTCGCACCGGGCGCGAGGCCGAGATGCGTGAGCTCGTCGCGGCTCGCGGCGCGCAGCGTGCGCGACAGCCACACCGAATCGGGCACGAAGCCGCGCTGCCGCATCTTCGCGGTGAAGCCGACGAGACGCGACAGCGGGTCGGCGACGCGCGGCGTGATGAAGCTGCCCGCGCCGCGCGCCCGCTTGATCAGGCCTTGCTCGACCAGCAGCGCGAGCGCACGACGCGCGGTGATCCGCGATACGCCGACCGACACCGACAGCAGCCGCTCCGACGGCAGCGCCTCGCCAGCCCGCCACGCGCCGGCGTGGATCGCGCTCGCCAGATTGCGGGCGAGCTGCAGATAGAGCGGCGTGTCGTCAAGGGGATCGGGCGCCAGTTCGGCCCAGCCGGTTTCCATGTGCCTCCGCGTGTCGGACGACGATCTCGGACCGTCGAAAGTGAATGCATTATATAACCACCATAATACCAGTCAACGAACTGGTATTAGCGCCGCGGAAACCGCCGAAAGCCTTGCACGGCAAGCGTTTTAGTCGCGGGAAAGCCTTTGTTTACAATGCGGTGCGGGATAGGGATTTACCCGAAGTGGTATGCAAGGGGACAGTTCGAGTGCACGGTTCGACCAGATTTCGGGCGTGAAGATGAGACCGGAATAGAACCAGTTAGGCCAACTGGTATGCACCTGCCGAGCAGGCCGGCGCGATGCAAGCGTCAGTGGAATTCGCGGCTCGACGTGCGCAGCCCGCCGAGCAACGGCGTCAGATCCTCGAAATGCTGCGCGACGAGGTGCCGCACGTCGCTCACAACCTGCCACACGCCGGACGCCGCGAGCAGCCGCGAATCGAGCGTTTCGCGGCGCTGCCGCGCGAGCAGCTCGGGCCGGACGATCACGTTCACGCAGCCCGTTTCGTCCTCGAGCGTCATGAACATCACGCCCTTCGCGGTGCCCGGCATCTGCCGTGCGATCACGAGCCCGCACGCGCGCGCGAGCCGGCCGTCGGGACGGTCGCGCAACTCGGCCGCGGACGACAGGCGCTGCGCGCGCAGCGCCGGCCGCAGCAGCGCGACCGGGTGGCGGTTCAGCGTGAGGCCGGTGGTGTGATAGTCGGCGAGGATGTCGTCGGCTTCCGACGGCGCGCCGAGCGCGGGCTGCTCCGCCTCGTCGATCGGCGCGGCGGCCAGCAGGTCGCGCTCCGGCGCCGCGGCGACGGCCTGCCACAACGCATCGCGGCGATGGCCGGCAAGCGTCGCGAGCGCGTTCGCGGCGGCGAGCGCTTCGAGATCGCGGCGTTCGAGCTGCGCGCGGCGGGCGAGGCTGTTCACGGTGTCGAACGGGCCGGCGGCGCGGGCAGCTTCGATGCGCCGCGCGGCGGCTTCGCCAAGGCCGCGCACGAGCGACAGGCCGAGCCGCACGGCCGGTTGGCCATGTGGAGGCGGCTGATCGGGCAGCGCCTCGAGCGACGCTTCCCAGCCGCTTTGCGTGACGTCGATCGGCAGCACCTTCACGCGATGGCGCTTCGCATCCTGCACGAGTTGCGACGGCGGATAGAAGCCCATCGGCTGGCTGTTCAGCAGCGCGGCGAGAAAGATCGCGGGCTCGTGGCATTTGAGCCAGCTGCTCGCGTACGCGAGCTTCGCGAAGCTGGCCGCGTGGCTTTCGGGGAAACCGTATTCGCCGAAGCCCTTGATCTGCTCGAAGATCTGTTCGGCGAATTCGCGCGTGTAGTTGCGTTCGAGCATCCCGCTGATGATCTTGTCCTGATATTTCTCGAGATTGCCCTTGCGCTTCCATGCGGCCATCGCGCGACGCAAGTCATCCGCTTCGCCAGGTGTAAAACCCGCGGCGACGATCGCGATCTGCATGACCTGCTCCTGGAAGATCGGCACACCCAGCGTGCGAACGAGCACTTCCTTGAGCGCGTCGCTCGGATACGTGACCTCGCCCTCCTCTTCGCCGGCGACGATCCTGCGCCGCTTCAGGTACGGATGCACCGCGCCGCCCTGGATCGGGCCGGGCCGCACGATCGATACCTGGACGACGAGATCGTAGTAGTTGCGCGGCTTCAGCCGCGGCAGCATCGACATCTGCGCGCGCGATTCGATCTGGAACACGCCGACCGTATCGGCACGGCAGATCATGTCGTAGGTTTCCTTGTCATCCTGCGGAATGTGTTTCAGCGTGAACGGTTCGCCGTCCGGTTCCGGCGGCCCGCGCCACGCGGTGCGCAGGTCGAACGCGCGATGCAGCGCCGACAGCATGCCGAGCGCGAGCACGTCGACCTTCATCAGCCCGAGCGCCTCGAGATCGTCCTTGTCCCACTGGATCACGCGCCGCCCGTCCATCGCCGCGTTCTCGACCGGCACGAGCCGCGTGAGCTTGCCGCGACTGATCACGAAGCCGCCCGAATGCTGCGACAGGTGACGCGGAAAATTGAGCAAGCGCCCCGCCAGTTCGGCCCATGCCTTGATCATGGGCGTCGCCGGATCGAGCCCGGTCGACGCGAATTGCTGCAGCAGATCGCGGCTGCCGTCGAACCAGCGATGCCCCTTCGCGACCCGATCGACCAGCATCGGATCGACGCCGAGCGCCTTGCCGGTTTCGCGCAGCACGCCACGCGGGCGATACGTCGAGACGGCGGCCGCGAGCGCGGCGCGGTCGTGCCCGTATTTTTCGTAGATGTGCTGGATCACCTCTTCCCGACGCTGATGTTCGAAGTCGACGTCGATGTCGGGCGGCTCGCCCCGTTTCTCGCTGATGAAGCGCTCGAACAGCATCGTGCTCTGATCGGGATCGACCTCGGTGATGCCGAGGCAATAGCAGACGACCGAATTCGCGGCCGAGCCGCGGCCCTGGCACAGGATATTCTGGCTGCGCGCGTATTTGACGATGTCGTAGACGGTCAGGAAAAACGGTTCGTAACTCAGCTTCGCAATCAGGTCGAGTTCATGGCGGATCAGCTTCTCTACCTTTTCCGGGATGCCGTTCGGATAACGCACGGCCGCGCCCGCCCGGGTTTCCTGTTCCAGATAGCGCGTCGGCGTGAGCCCCTTCGGCACGATCTCGTCGGGATATTCGTAGCGCAGCTTGCCGAGATCGAAATCGCACGCATCGAGCATCGCGCAGGTTTCGCCAATCTCTTGCGGCGAAAACAGCTTCGCTATCCGTCCACGCGCACGCAGATGCTGCTCCGCATTCGGCGCGAGCGCATACCCGCACTCGGCCACCGGCATGCCGATGCGAATCGCCGTCATCACGTCCTGCAACGCCTTGCACGAACGCCGGTGCATCGTCACGTCGCCGAGCGCGACGATCCGCACGCCGCGCCGTTTGCCGGCCGCACGAATCTCGTCGCGCTGCGCGCCGTCGAGCGCACGCTGCAACTGCACGAGCCCGAGCCGCGCGCGCTCGCCGAACGTCGCGCGAAACCAGGCGACCTGCGCATCGAGCACGTCCGCCCGCACTGGATACGTCGGCATGAGGATCGCGAAGCAGTCGGGCATCCCGCGCAAGTGGGCAAACTCCGCCGGCGGCGCCGACAGCATCCGCGACGTCAGCGTGTAAGTGCCCTTCGGCGCCGCCATCCGCCGCCATGAAATCAGCTCGGAGAGATTGCCGTACCCGTCGCGGTTCTGCGCGAGCAGCACGAGCCCGAACGCACCGGGGCCCGGATCGTGGCCGGGCGCGACTTCATCCGGCGTGACGTCGAAATACGAACCGACGACGAGCGGCAGCCCTTTCGCCTTCGCGGCGACATGCATGCGCGGCGCGCCGGCGAGCGAACACTCGTCGGTGATCGCGATCCCGCGATAGCCGAGTTCCGCCGCGCGCTCGACCAGTTCTTCCGCATGCGACGCGCCATGCAGGAACGAAAAATTCGAGCGGCAGAACAACTCCGCGTAATCGGGCAGCAAACTGAATTCCGCAACCATCTCCGCTCACCCGAACAAACCGTGCAGAAACCAGCGCGGGGCCGCCTGACTGCTCGTCCGCTCCTTGAATACCCAGTAGCACGCGCCCTCTTCGTCCTGCGCGACGTGGTAATCGCGTGCGATCAACTGCCCGTCGAACCACCCGGCTTCGATTCGCTCGGCCGACGACATCATCCGGAGCGGCGTATGGAATACCGGCCGCTCGCCGCGCATCAGCAGCGGCAACGGTTCGGCCAGCAACCACGCGGGACGCGGCGGCGCAGCGGGCGGACCGGCGACCGGCTTGCCCGCTTGCGCATCGAGCGGCAGCCAGCGGTTCGCGGCCTCGGGCCGGTAATCGGCGACGGGCGCCGCGCGCAGCACGTTGTCCGCGCCGAGCCGCGCCACCAGCAGTTCGAGCAACCGCTCGCGGGTTTCCCGCGTACCGCCCGGCTCCGGAAAAAGATCGTCGGCCGGCGGCGCGACCGATTCGACGCGCGTGGCCTTCAGCCGCACCGCGATCACCGCGGCCGGCAGCTCGACGCGCGCGAGCCGCTCGCCGAGCAGCCGCATGAAATGCACCTCGTCGCGCACGGGTGCGGCGAACGCGAGCGCGAGCGGCGTCGGCGGCACGGCCTGACGGCCGCGCTCGTGCTCGAGATCGAACGTCATCGCGGCCAGCGACAGTTGCCGCGCGGCCAGCCAGCCGCATAGCTGCACGACGAGCCGCCGCGCGGCGAACAGCACGGCTTCCGCGTATTCGACGCGCTCCGCCAATTCGAGCCGCACGTCGAATACCGGCGGCACCGCCATCCACGCAAGCGGCTCGACCGCTTCACCGTATGCACGATCGAGCACGGCCAGCAGCGCGGGACCGCAGCGCCGCTGCAGCCCCGCGCGCGGCAGGCGGCGCAGATCGGCGAGCGTGCGGCAGCCGAGACCGTCGAACCAGCCCGCATATGGGCGCGCATCGGGCAGCAGCACACAGGGCAGCCGGTCGAGCGTGCGGACGAGCGAGGCCTGACGCGCGACACGCCGCCGGATGCGGGCGCGGGCCGACGTGCGCGCGAGCAGCCACGCGCCGCGCCCGGTCGGCGCGGCGGACAGGCGCACCGCATAGCCGAGCGCCGCGAGCGTCGCCCGCACCTGGCGGCACAGCGACGGCAGGCCGCCGAACAGGCGCAGGCTCGGGCCGACGTCGACGATCAGCGTGGCTTCGTCGTCGAGCGCGACGCACGGCGAGAAGCGCAGCAACGCGAGCGCGACCGCGCGCAGCGCATCGGCTTCGCGGGCGGGATCGCGTTCGACGAGCTGCGTCGCGGGTGCGAGCGTGAGCACGCCGCCGCGCTTCATGCCCGCACGTACGCCCTGCCGGCGCGCGGCCGCATCGGCGATCAGCACGACACCCTGCTCGAGCACCGCACAGCCGGCCTCGCTGGACTCGCCGGCTGCTGCATCAGACGGCGGCGGGACGCACACGTCGAGCGGCAGGCGCGGCAGATGGATGCCGAGCAAGACGCGCATAGCGGCTCTCCACGATGGGTGACGGCAAATCGAGCACGAGCGGCTCGCTGCGCGCGGGCCCGCGACGCTTGACGATGTCGAGCGATACGCCGCCCGGCACCGGATGCAGCGCGACGCGCAGCACGGCCGGCGACGGCTGCCGCGCGACCGACAGCGGACGCAGCATCACGAACAGCGTGTCGCCCGTGCGCGCGGCCGCGAGATGCAGACGCCGCAGCGCATCGGGCCGCGCGTCCTGCCAGAGCAGCAGCGCGCCGCAACAGCCGGTCTTGAGCGCCTGCTCGGCGGCCCACAGCGCATCGGTGCGGCTGCCGGCGCGCAGCCACAGCAGTGCGTCGGCCGGCACCCCGAGACTGGCGAGCGCGGTGGCATGCGGCGCCTGCGGCGGCGCGACGAGCGCGAGCGGCCGCCGCGCGCTGACGGTGCGGGCGAGCGCGGGCGCGAGCAGCCGCATCTCGCCGCAGCCGGGCTGCGCGGCCAGCAGTTCGACGAGACCGCCGACCGGCCAGCCGCCGCCCGGCAACTCGGCGGACAGCGGCGCGAAGCCCGTTTCGACCGTGCGGGGACCGCCGCGCGCGAGCTGCGAGCCGCGCCAGAGGGACGGATGAAGGGATTCGGGAGTAATGGAGGATGCGAGCATGACGCCACCCACAAGTCGGGTAGCGACGACGCATTGCTGCGCCGCCGCCCCCTAAGAACCGTACGTGCGAGTTTCCCCGCATACGGCTCAAGCCTCTATAAGGCCAGTGGTTAAACTAACCCGGCGGCACAACGTACCG